>JAIEBL010000351.1 GCA_029069015.1 Clostridiales bacterium | reverse complement strand
GAATGATTGTAGGGCAAAGGTTTTTTGGTGGCAGATGTGTGCGGTATGATTTCGGGGCACGGATTTCGGGGCGGTATAAATAACGAATTTGTACCGCTAGTTGTTTTTAACATCCGCCGCAGTGTATTTGAGGTATGTATTTGCTGAAAGGTTAGTGGATCACTAAATTCAATATTAAGATTGCCACATTAAGTAAAGAGCTTAATGTTCCGATTAGCAAACTTACTGCTTTTGCTGTTTTAAGAAGATGTTTTGCGTGCTTTTTCATTGTTTTACCTCCATGTGTTTTGCAAGTAGAGCATTTATTCGCTTTGGTTTTTAAACTTTTTACGAATTTTTAGGAATTTCTTTTCTGATACTGCTTGTCCTCCTTTTTCAGTCTTTTTGTTATATCTGCATATCCCATTTTTTATATTACTATTTATTATATGATATTATTTGATTAAATTTACAATATGTGCACTATTTCAATCGAAAGTAGAAATTTAATAAATTAATTTGCCCTGTGAGATTTATGGGATGGTCGATTGACAAAGAGTGGGAAGCGCGGTATACTTTACCTATTCGGAAAAAGGAGAAAGAGAAATATGAAACTTGCGGAAGCGTTGAACGAACGCGCGGATTTGCAGAAAAAGGCGGAGATGATCCGCTCGCGGCTGCATGCCAACAGTAAAGTACAAGAAGGCGGCAAGCCGAACGAAGATCCCGTCGATCTGATGAAAGAGCTGAGCGGCATTTTAACGCGGCTCGAATATCTGATCGTACATATCAACCGTACGAACGAAGTTGCGCGGACGGCATCGGGGCAGACGATCGCCGAGCTTATCGCGCATAAGGATATGCTGGCGAAAAAGATTTCCATACTCGGCACGCTTCTTAACGGCGGCAACGAAATTACGACGCGCGTCACGCGCACGGAAATCCGCATCATGCCCGCATTCGACGTGAAAGCCGTGCAAAAGCAGGTGGACGAACTTTCACGCGAGCTTCGGGAGACCGACACGAAGCTGCAAGAACAGAATTGGCTCACGGAGCTTTCCGAATAAACCAAACAAACAAAGTTGGTAGCGGCGCGTAAGGCGGGTATCGAGCCCTTGTCGACGGGGCGAAACGTTGACAAACTTGTATTGGATGAGGCTTAGTGACCGAAGCAAAAAAATCAACGTTACGTTTTCAACCTTACAAGTGCACAGTATATTGTTACATTTACCACCACGGTATCGGTTACGCATCCGCGAGGGCGGGTACGGGGAATTTTTAAATGCGAAAGGGACTTATCTTTAAGAGATAGGTTCTTTTTTTGGCGCGGTGGCATGAAGAATTAAGAATGAAGAGATTTCTCGCCTTCGCTTCGCTCCGCTCGAAATGACAGGGATGCCGCACGATGTCACCTCGACCGAAGCGAAGCGGAGCGGAGCGGTCTCAAACGGAAAGCTTGCTTAGAATGGTAAGGTGCGGAGGCAATCGGCTTAGTAAATAGCTTGCAAGGGACAGCCGTTTATGATATAATAATAAAAATGGATGCGGCGTGTTTTGCGGTAAAGCGGTAAAAGAAAAGGATAAGGCAAATGGCATATCTTTCGTTAAAAGGCGTAGGCAAGCGGTACGGTAGCGGCAGCGTTACGGTAGAGGCGCTCAAAGACATTTCGTTCGAACTGGACGACGGCGAGTTTGCCGTGGTGCTCGGGTCGAGCGGCGCGGGTAAGACCACGTTACTGAACCTGCTCGGCGGCATGGATGCGGCGAGCGCGGGCGAAATCGTTTTAGACGGAAAGAACGTAACGAAGCTCGACCGCAAGGGGCTGACGGCGTACCGCCGCGACGACGTGGGGTTCGTGTTTCAGTTCTATAACCTCATGCCCAACCTTACCGCGCTGGAAAACGTAGAGCTTGCCGTGGAAATCAAAAAGGATCATTTCGACCCTACGGAAGTATTGACGGACGTAGGCTTGGACGCGCGCCTGAACAACTTTCCCGCAGAGCTTAGCGGAGGGGAGCAGCAGCGCGTGTCGATTGCGCGGGCGCTTGCCAAGAATCCCAAGCTTTTGCTTTGCGACGAACCGACGGGGGCGCTCGACTACGCAACGGGCAAAAAGATTCTAAAACTACTTTACGACGTTTCCAAAAAGCGAAACAAGTCGGTCATCGTGGTCACGCACAATACGGCGCTTAAAGACATGGCGGACGTCGTGATCCATATAAAAAGCGGCATGATCGAGCGCATAGAAAAGAACGAAAACCCGCTACCCGTTGAGGAAATCGAGTGGTAATGAAAGCATTTGCCAAGACAATTCAACGGATGTTTCAGCGGCATATCATTCGCTTCATCTCCATCATTTTTATCGTGACGGTAAGCGTGGGGCTTATTTCGGGCATCGGCACGTCGGCGGAAAAAATCGACGCGTCGCTCACCGAATTTTACAAAGCGCGCAGTGTAGGCGACTTCGTGGTAAAGAGCACGGGTGGCGGCTTTTCGGACGCCGACATGCAAGCCTTGCAGGACGCCTACGGCGCGGAGAACGTAAATGCGGGCGCGTCAATCGACGTTTCCCTGCAAGTCGGCGAGCGGGAAGGGCTGACAAGGTTGTATTTTCTGGACTTCGACGCCTGGACGGTGAATCTGCCGCAAAGCGTTGCGGGGAAGGCGTACGA
>JAIEBL010000350.1 GCA_029069015.1 Clostridiales bacterium | reverse complement strand
CCAAACACAACAATTATACACGACCCGCCGTTTACACTGAGGGCGCAATTAACATAAAAGAGGGACGTCACGCAATTGTGGAAAAGCTTCTCAAAGACGAAACATTCGTGCCCAACGATACATACGTCGATGATCACGAGAGCCGCATTATGCTCATCACGGGCCCGAACATGGCGGGCAAAAGCATTTATATGAAGCAAGTGGCGCTCATTGCGATTATGGCGCAAATGGGTAGCTTCGTTCCCGCAGCGGAAGCTTCTATCGGCATCGTGGACAAGGTGTTCACGCGCGTCGGCGCAAGCGACGACCTTTCCACGGGGCGTAGCACGTTCATGGTGGAAATGAGCGAAGTGACGAATATCTTGCAAAACGCAACCGCGCAATCACTCGTTTTGATGGATGAAATAGGGCGGGGCACTTCCACGTTTGACGGACTGAGCATTGCCTGGGCGATCATGGAATTTTTATCGCAAACGCTCAAAGCAAAGGTGCTGTTTTCCACGCATTACCACGAGCTGACAGATTTGGAAGGCAAGCTGGAAGGCGTTAAAAACTACAAGCTGACCGTACGTGAGCTCAACAACTCCATCGTGTTCTTGCGAAAGCTCATGCGCGGAAGCGCCAACCGCAGCTTCGGAATCGAAGTAGCGGCGCTGGCGGGACTGCCGCACGAAGTGATCACGCGTGCAAAAGAAATATTAAAATACTTGGAAGCGTCCGATTTAGGCAAAAACAATACGCTGAACAATAATTCGCAACAACTTTCCCTGTTTGCTTCAAGCGGCAAAACCGCTGAAATCGTGCGCATTCTGCATGATTTGGATATTGACGCGATCAGCCCGCGCGGCGCGCTGGATATATTGGCAGACCTTAAAGAAAAGGCGGAAATCGAATGAAAACGATAAACGTACTCGATGCGAGCATTTTTAACCGAATCGCCGCAGGCGAAGTGGTAGAAAACCCACGCTCCATCGTCAAGGAATTGGTGGAAAACAGTATCGACGCAGGCGCAGATACCATCACGGTGGAAATACGCGGCGGCGGTATTGCCTATATTGCCGTAAGCGACAACGGAAAAGGATTGAGCCGCGAGGACATGGCGCTCGCGTTCTTGCCGCATGCGACCAGCAAAATCGCATCAGTGGACGATCTCGACGCTATCCGCACGCTCGGCTTCCGAGGGGAAGCGCTACCAAGCATTGCATCGGTTGCAAGCGTGGAAATGGTTTCCCGCATGGCAGATAACGAACTCGGCTACACAATGGCGTTACAAAACGGCAAAATCATGCAAGAAGGCGAATGCGGCGCACCATACGGAACGAAAGTCGTCGTACGCAATTTATTCGCCGATATTCCGGCGAGGGCAAAATTTCTGCGCAAACCGCAAGCCGAAGAGGGGAGCATTACCGAATTTATCGAAAAGATGATACTTTCCAATCCGAGTATCAAATTCAAATACGTAGCCGACGGTGAAATCGTTTACCATTCGTCGGGAACAGACGCAAAATCTGCTCTATTTGAGTTATACGGCACACGCTTTGTGGATAACACGGAAGAAGTATTGCAAGCGCAACCGGACGTTACCGTACGCGGACTCATAGGCAAGCCGAATTTTACAAAGCATAACCGCACCTATCAGACGCTGGTCGTCAACGGTCGGTACGTCGTCAATTCGGAATTTTCGTATTGCATACAGCAATGCTATCAGCCCTATCTTATGAAGCGGCAATTTCCCGTGTATCTTTTATATATCGATCTTCCCGCCGATCGGGTGGACGTCAACGTACATCCGAACAAAATGGACGTTCGTTTTGCCGACGAACGGCTGATCAAAGGCATCGTGTACAATCTCGTAAAAAAGACCGTGGATCGACTCGCCGCAGAACCCATGCAATTTTTGCCGCCGCTCAGCGACGAACCGTTTGTAAACGAACCGAAACCCGCTGAAAGCGCGGCAACGCTGCAAAAGAATGAAGCCGCATCCGCGTTTGAGCCCATTTTGCCGAAAGTGCATGCATACAGTGCGCCTTTGCCGCGCGAAACGAAAGTCGCGGAAAGCACGCCGATGCGCGCACGTTTAAACGAATTGATGCGGGAATACAAAATAGAATCCAGAACAAACGCCCAACCCAACGGCGCAAGCGTACGCATTCCCGCTATGCCGAAAATACAACCGCCGCACTATGAGCAAGCCGACATAGGGTTACAAGCAGAAGTGCGGTATGCAGGTAAGCTTTTCAACACGTATCTGCTGATCGAAAAAAACGACGACGTTTACTTAATCGACCAACACGCAGCCCACGAGAAGCTATTG
>JAIEBL010000035.1 GCA_029069015.1 Clostridiales bacterium | reverse complement strand
CCATTATGATGGCGCTTAAAATAAGCTGGACAAGCCCCATCGCGATATGGTTCTTTGCAAGGGACGAAGGCAGCGGCCAATTCCACATCATGTGCCCCATCGAGATATACATGAGCACGACTAAAAATACGAGCGAGGACAAGAGCCGCACCAAAAGCTTGGGTGTCTCTCTGTCTTTCAGATCGTCTTCCGCAGCCGTTTTGCCGCTTTCGCTCTTCGCGCCTTTCAGTTCTGCGCCGTACCCCGCCCCTTTGACGGCGGCAATGATTTCGGCGGAAGTCGCCGTCCCTTCAACGCTCATCGAATTCGTTAAAAGACTGACCGAGCAAGAGGTGACGCCTGCCACCTTTGAGACGGCTTTTTCCACGTGTGCGCTGCAAGCGGCGCAGCTCATGCCGCTGACCGAATATTGTTCCATACTATCATTTTACCTCTTTTTGCGAAAAAGAAAGCGCTACCGCATCAGTTTTTGCAACGTGTCGACAAGTTCCGCTATGACCTCGTCGTTGCCTTCCCGCACGTCACGCACGACGCAATGGCGGATATGGCTTGCGATCAGATCTTTGTTGAAAGCATTGACGGCGGCATTGACCGCCGCAGACTGCACCAGAATATCGGGACAGTACGCGTCTCTTTCCACCATCGCGCGGATCCCGCGGATCTGCCCCTCGATACGGTTCAGTCTGTTGATCAGCTTTTTGCGCTCTTCGTCGCCGCGCTCGGTTTTTTTGCAACAACATTCTTTTATTTCTTCGTTTGCCATACTTACCACCGTTGTCGGAATATACCCCCTAAGGGTATTTTTATTATATACCCATCGGGGGTATTTGTCAAGCGTATTTTATCGGAAAGTTTGCGTGAAAAAGAAAACCGACAAGCCCCTTACGGAATTTGTCGGTTTTGGCGTTCCCGCCGGGAGTCGAACCCGAAACTACGCCTTAGGAGGGCGTCGTTATATCCATTTAACTACGGAAACATAAGATTGTGTGATTGTCGACTCCCGCGCCGGGAGTACTCCGCTACGCTCCGTGGCGTTCGCGCTTCGCGCTCGGCTAAGCGAACCCGAAACTACGCCTTAGGAGGGCGTCGTTATATCCATTTAACTACGGAAACACGATAACGGTAAAATTGTAGCACAGTGGGCGCGGGGATGTCAAGGTATTTTGTTTGTGCGTTCGTGCGTAAAGGCTTTGACTTTTGGGGCGGCAATGATATATAATATAAGAAAAATTGCGCCGCCATGCAAAACATTGTTTTGTTCTTTACGGCGGACAAACGCGAAACGGAGCGGACCAAATGGATTACAAGCAAATCGACAAGAAGTGGAATGCCTATTGGGAGCACAATCACTGCCACGCCTTCAACGAAAAGAGCGGCAAACCGAAATACTATACGCTCGAAATGTTCTCCTATCCTTCGGGCGCGAATCTGCATTTGGGGCATTGGTTCAACTTTGCGCCCGCCGCCAGCTTCGCGCGGTTCAAGAAAATGCAGGGATACGAGGTATTCCAGCCCATGGGCTTCGACGCGTTCGGGCTCCCCGCCGAAAACTATGCGATCAAGACGGGCACGCACCCCAAAGACAACACGCTCAAAAACATCAAGACGATGGAACGGCAACTGCGCGATATGGGCGCGATGTACGATTGGTCGCACGAACTGTACACCTGCTCGCCCGAATACTACCGCTGGACGCAGTGGCTCTTTTTGCAGCTCTATAAACACGGGCTTGCCTATCAGAAGAAAGCGCCCGTAAACTGGTGTTCGTCCTGCAACACGGCGATCGCCAACGAACAAGTGAACGACGGCTGTTGCGAGCGTTGCGGCACGCAGATCGTACGCAAGGAAATGACGCAATGGTTCTTTAAGATCACCGACTACGCCGACGAACTCTTGGAGGGGCTCGCGAAAATCGATTGGCCCGAAAAGACCAAGACCATGCAACGGAATTGGATCGGAAAATCGGTGGGCGGCGAAATCGACTTCCCTCTTATCGGGCACGACGGCAAGATCACGGTGTTTACGACGCGCGCCGACACGCTGTTCGGCGTCAGCTTCGTGGTGCTTGCGCCCGAGCATAAGCTCGTGGACGAGATCACGACGCCCGCACAAAAGAAAGCCGTAGAAGAATACAAGGCGCAGACGGCAAAGCAGAGCGACGTCGAGCGGCTCTCCACCGCCAAAGAAAAGACGGGCGTTTTTACCGGCGCGTATTGCACGAACCCAGTCAACGGAGAAAAAGTGCCCGTCTGGATCGCGGACTACTGCCTATCCACCTACGGCACGGGCGCGGTCATGGGCGTTGCTGCACACGACACACGCGACTACGATTTCTGCAAAAAGCATAACCTGCTGATCCGTGAAGTCGTGCGTAGCGCAAGCGGCGAGAGCGCACTCCCCTATACCGAATACGGCGTGCTGGTCAACAGCGGAAAGTACAACGGGCTGACGAGCGAGCAAGCCAAAGCCGCGATCGTCGCCGACCTCGAAAAAGAAAACACGGGGCGCAAAAAGACGAACTACCGTCTGCGCGACTGGTCGGTTTCGCGCCAGCGCTATTGGGGCGCACCCATACCTATGGTGCATTGCCCGCACTGCGGCGCCGTCCCCGTTCCCGAAAAAGACTTGCCCGTGGAACTGCCGTACAATGTGAACTTTACGCCCGACGGCGTGAGCCCCTTGACGCGAAGCGAAGAATTCATGAACGTGCCCTGCCCCAAATGCGGCAAGCCCGCTCGGCGCGATCCCGACACGCTCGACACCTTCGTCTGCTCGTCTTGGTATTATCTTCGTTACCCCGACAATCAAAACAATAAGGCGGCGTTCGACACGAAAACCGCCGACAAAATGTTGCCCGTGGATAAATACGTGGGCGGCGCGGAACATGCGTGCATGCACCTTCTGTACGCGCGGTTCATCACGAAGGCGCTCCGCGATATGGGGTATCTGCACTTTGACGAGCCGTTTGCTTCGCTCGTGCACCAAGGACTTATTTTAGGTCCCGATGGGTTCAAGATGAGTAAAAACCGCGGCAACGTCATTAACCCCGACGACTTCGTCAACGAATACGGGTCGGACATTTTCCGCATGTATCTTATGTTCCGCTTTGCGTTTACCGAGGGCGGCGCGTGGAGCGACGACGGCATCAAATCGATTGCCAAATTCGCCGACAGAATCGAGCGTATCGTCTCAGAAGTCGCATCTAAGGCGCAGAAAAGCCGCACGACGCCCGTAAGTGCCGAAGATAAGGAATTGGCCTACGCGCTCAATTACGCAATCAAAGCCGTCACGGCGGACTTTGAAGCGTTCTCGTTCAACACCGCCATTGCGCGGCTGATGGAGCTCGTGAACGCCATGTATAAGTACAATTCCTCTTCGCCCGACTACGCGTATCTGCGGTACGTAAGCGGCGAACTCGTTAAGCTTCTCGCCCCCATTTGCCCGCATATCGCCGAAGAGTTGCACGAAACCTTGGGCGGCAAAGGGTCGGTGTTCGCGCTTCCCTATCCGACTTGCGAAGAGAAGTATTTAAAGAAAGCCGAAGTGGAGCTTGCCGTGCAAGTCAACAGCAAAATGAAGTGCCGCATCACCGTTCCCGCGGACGCAGACGAAGACGAAGTCAAGCAAGCCGCACTTGCCGACGAAGCCGTGCAAGCCGCACTCGACGGCAAGACGCCCAAAAAAGTCTTCGTCATCGGCGGCCGCCTCATAAATTTCATAGTATAAGTTCCCACATTCCCGATACAAAAAGCCCGTAATCGCTTGCCGATCACGGGCTTTTTTTTATGTTCTTTTCTATTCCTGTTCGCCTTTCAGTATATGCGCTTTAAGACGCACGACTGCTTGCGAAAGAACAGACGGCAACGCATTTTCGTCTAAGGCGCTCAGCCGCTCTGCGGCGCGTTTTTCTTCACCGTCAAAACAAAGATGCATGGCAACGAGAGAAGCGAGCGCAACCGACGTTTTGGGCGTCTGATTACGGACGCTTTTGAGAGGGCTTTCGGCGCGTTCGTAAAACGTATCGAACAGTTCTTTTT
>JAIEBL010000349.1 GCA_029069015.1 Clostridiales bacterium | reverse complement strand
CTCTCATACCACGTGTTGGAATAGGTGCCCGCAACGGCTTGCAGTGCGGCGGCGTCGGACTTGGCGGGCGTGGTGGGTGTGCCGGGCGTGGTGGGCGTGCCGGGTGTTTCGGGGGTAGCCGGCGAATTGTCGTCTTTATCGCCGCAGCCCACTAAGAGCATCGCGCCGGTGAATATCAAGCAGAGCGCAAGGATAAACACCAATAATCTGTTTGTTTTCTTCATTTTTTCACTCCTTTTCTTGTGATGTATGTAGTATACCATAGGGGAGAGGGAATGTCTACCCACTTTTTCTAGTTTTTCACTCTTTTCCTTATATATTCTTTATATATGTTTTTGATTTGAGATTTCTCGCTTCGCTTGGGGTGACAAGTGATTAAAGAAAAACGCGGTGCTTGGAAAACCAAGCGCCGCGCTTTTTGTTTTGGGTTATTTAGTTTTTGGTTTATTCAGCCGGAGTGGCGGGTACTACGACAACAGTAAATTGTACGTAGATGGTGTAGGTGTTGCCGCCGTACGTCACTACATATTTGAAGATGAGCGTATCGCCGGTTTTATAGGTCGAAAGATCGCTGCGAAGATTGATCGCGTCGGCAGCCGTGAAGGTGACTTCCTCGCCGTATTCTTCACTGATTTTGATCTCTTGCGCCGTTGCGTTCTCGTAGCTGACGGTGTAGTTGTCGCCGTCTTTCGTGATCATAACAACGCCTTGAGCCTCTACGTTGTAAACGGGGTTCGTGTTGTCGTCGTATACGAATACGAGCAATTGAGTCGACTTACCTTTGAGCGTGAACGTAACGATTTGCGCGCCCACGGTGTTTTTGTTGTAGCCGGTGATCGTGATCACGGCGTCATCACCCGTAACGTTCTCTTCGTTGACCTCGATTTCTTGGGAGCTGTTGAAGCGCGAATAAGTCTGATATTGGATTACCAAACCTGCTTCGTAGATCTCCGATCCCTTTTCAAGAGGAAGGCGATCGATTTGGGAAACGTAATAACCCAGATCTTTGCCAATGCTGTCAATATAGCGAACGCCGTTTTCGGGCAAATCTTCGTCGTTTTCTACGACCGTATAGGTAACGACTTTCGTTGCATCCGCCGAGCCGTTCTTATAGGTAAGAGTCGTGCTGCGCGTGCCTACGGTTGCAAGTTGAAGCGCCGAAATATCGGTAACTTCAAGCTGCGTAGTGGTTTTGTTGCCGTATGCGTCGGCTACCGTGGCCATAAGGGGGAACTGCTCCAAAGCAGCCGCTTTCTGGTCGTCGTCGGTAAGGTCGACTTCGTCCGCTGCTTTTACGAAGTAGTAGTCACTTTCGTACACAGGCGCCTCATAATAGGTGGCCATTTCGTTGACCCCTTTTTGCGTCAAGACGTCGAAAATCGTACCTGCTGCAAACTTTTGCGTACCTTCTCTGTAAAGGAAGTAGTAATCCATGAGCGAAACGTAGCCGTCATGAACCTTGATCATTTCTTTGTACTGTTCTTCCGCTCTCAGCTCGTCGATTGCGGTGTATTCTTCATCGTCTTCTTCGGAAGGGAGCGTGATACCCGCAAATTTTTCAATAGTGTTGAAGCTATCGGCAAAATTATCGAAATGGAATTCAATGAGTTCTTTGTTCGCATTGATTTCGAACGTACCGGTCGCTTCCCCTTTTTCTTCGGATAAACCACTGATCTGGTTAATGGTCATCTTCCACTTCTTTGCCGTGGTGATTTCCAGCGTGTAGGTCTCTTGAGTGACGCCTTCATAGCCGCTTTCATACCACGTATTGGTATACGTGCCTGCTGCTGCCTTCAATGCCGCTGCGTCGGATTTATCCGCGGGGGGGGGAGTGTTATCCTTGTCACCGCAGCCAACGAGCAACATAGCACCGGTGAATACCATGCAGAGTGCAACGATAAACACCACAAGTCTGTTCGTCTTTTTCATGTTTTTTCTCCTTTTTTTATACGTTTCCGTAAAAATATGCTATATTATACCATTCCGAGGGCGGAATGTCAATCTATTTACTAGTATTTCTATATACTTAATTATATATTCATATATAAATATCCCTATTTTATAGTGGTCGATGAGGGGCTGAGAAATTAAGAATGCTCACTTCCGTGATGGCGGAATTGTC
>JAIEBL010000348.1 GCA_029069015.1 Clostridiales bacterium | reverse complement strand
CCTTCGGCTTCGAGCTTCGCCTTTTCCGCTTCGAGTTTGGCGGCTTTCTTTTCGGCGGCTTTTGCCTGATATTCGGCTTTCTGCTGCGCGCGGAGTTCCTGCGCGGCTTTTGCCTTTTCGGCGGCAATCGTCTTGTTGTCTTTCTTGATCTCGATTACGAGCTTGCCGCTCTTGACGGCATCCAAACGCTTGTAGAGCGCCGACTTCTTGTTGGCGGCTTGGTTTTTATGGATAACGCCCTTCGATGCCGTGGAGTCGATGATCGACATGGTTTGAGGAAGCAGTTTTTCTGCGCCTTCGATATCGTTGGTGTCGATTGCGTTATTGAACTTTTTGATAGCGTGATTCATGCGCGTTTTGTACGCACGGTTTTGCTCGTTCTTCTTTGCGGCGATAAGCACGCGTTTTTTAGCGGATTTGATGTTTGGCACGGGAATTTCTCCTTGAATATAAATGTATTTTTCACTAACTCAAATATTTTACCACAATTTTTGAGCGAAAGCAAGTGATTAAAAGCAAGAATTTTGAAGCAAACTGTTATTATTATGAAAAGAACGGATCTGGCGTGTGACTTTTTGCCGCACGAAACCGATGAAAACGCACGGATCAACAGCTATGCCGTCACGGTAGACGAGGCACTCGCGAAAAAACTGCGCCGCGAACAAGGCGTATATTGCACGGTGGAAAGCCCCGCCGTGCGTGAGCACACGACGGAAGATTTTCCCGCCGTTGTGCGCGAGATCGCAAAAGCGATCAAAATGCTCCTGCCGCATTCCGTGCGTTCCGTGCTCGCGGTGGGGCTCGGAAATCCGAACATGACGGCGGATAGCTTGGGGGCGCAGACGTGCGCGCGCCTTACCGAAACTATACATTTGAAAAACGGAGCAGAGCCGCGAGTAAAAATTTCCGTGCTTACGCCCAACGTGCTCGGGGTGACGGGCGTGGAAAGCTTCGATGTCGTGGCGGGCGTGGTGTCGCGTGTAAAACCCGACGCGGTGCTTGCCATCGACAGTCTGGCGTCTGCGGCGGTGTCGCGCCTGGCATCCGCCTTTCAGGCGACCGATACGGGCATTACGCCGGGAAGCGGCGTATCCAACCATCGCGAACGGCTTTGCCGCGACACGCTGGGCGTGCCCGTGCTTTCCTTGGGCGTGCCGCTCGTACTGTACGCGTCCACCATTATAGAAGACGCGTTGGGACGCGAATGTCCCGAGTGCGACGAGAGCGTGAGTAGCCTGCTCGTTACGCCCAAAGACGTCGATCTGTACGTGCGCGACTGCGCCGAGCTTTTGTCCTCTGCCATCGTCAAGGCGTTTTCGTAACTTCTTTACTTCTTTTTTCGGGGCGCTTTGTTTGGTACGTCGCGTGCTGCCGCGACATATAAAAACACTATGAACAATGCGCCTATCGGTATATTCGACAGCGGCGTCGGAGGGCTTACGGTGCTCGGCGCGCTGCGAACAAAATTGCCGCGCGAACGGTTCGTATACGTATCCGACGCGCGTTCGGGTGGTTGGGGAAGTTTGCCCGTGCCCGAAATTGTTTCCCGCGTGCAAGCGTGCGTAGAGCTGTTACATAAAGAGAAGTGTAAACTTATCGTAGCGGCTTGCAACACCGCTACGAGCGTCTGTATCGAAACCTTGCGTAAAGAGTCAAGCACGCCGTTTGTGGGCGTTGAACCCGCAATAAAGCCCGCACGCGAGGCTTTCCCAAAGGGGAGGCTGCTATTGCTCTGCACACCCGCTACGGCGCGTACCGAGCGCGTACGGCGTTTGCTCGTTTCCTACGGCGGGGAAAATGCCGAGGTGTTTCCGCTTCCCACGCTGGCTTCGGACGTCGAAAAAAACTTTTTGCGGCAGGACGCACTGACGCCGTTCGTGGAAGAGCTGCTGCGCGCGCACCCGTGCGACGCCGTGATTTTGGGCTGTACGCATTATTCGTTTTTGCGGTCCGCTTTCGAGCACGTCATGGGCAAAGCGCGCGTGTTCGACGGCACGGACGGCGTGGCAAGGCGTGTGGCGGCGCTTCTGTCCGAATTGAACCTACCGGCGGAAAAGGGCGAGCCGAGTATTTTATTCCGCTACATAGGAACGGACGGAGCAGAGTAAAAATCGCCTAAAAAGGGCGTTTTACGGGTTTACATATCTTCGAAACTATGCTATACTCAAAGCGGTATGGACATTTTCGAAAAGCTCAAAATTTTGACCGATGCGGCGAAGTACGACGTGGCTTGCACGTCGAGCGGCGTGGATCGGACAAGTCCGAAAGACGGCGTGGGGTCTGCGGCTTCGTGCGGAATTTGCCATACCTTTTCGGCGGACGGCAGGTGCGTTTCGCTTCTTAAAATTCTGATGAGCAACGTGTGCGCATACGATTGCGAATACTGCGTGAACCGCAAGTCGAACGATACGCCGCGCGCCACGTTTACGCCGCGCGAGATCGCAGAGCTGACCATCGGCTTTTATCGGCGCAATTATATCGAAGGTCTGTTTCTTTCTTCCGCCGTGCTCGGCGACCCGACGAACACCGTCGAGCATATGTGCGAAGCGCTTAGAATTTTACGCGAGGAATACCGCTTTTACGGCTACATCCACGCAAAAGCGATCCCCGGCGCGGACGAGGACGCGCTCTACCGTTTGGGGCTGTACGCCGACCGCATGAGCGTCAACATCGAGCTTCCGAGCGAGCAGAGTCTGAAACTGCTTGCGCCGAGCAAGACCCGCGCTTCCATTCTCACGCCCATGGGCTTTATCCGCGACGGCATCAAAGAGTCGCGCGCCGAGACGGCAAAGTACCGCCATGCCCCCAAGTTCGTTTCGGCGGGGCAGAGCACGCAGATGATCGTAGGGGCGAGCGGCGAGAGCGACGCGCATATTTTGCGCCTCTCGGAGGGGCTGTATAACCGTTACGCGTTAAAACGCGTGTTCTATTCGGCGTACGTGCCCACCGTGTCGTCGTCGCGTTTGCCCGCGATAGACGTCAAACCGCCGCTTCTTCGGGAGCACCGCTTGTATCAGGCGGACTGGCTGCTTCGCTACTACGGCTTTACGGCGGACGAGCTATTGTCGGGCGACGAGAACTTCGACCTTACGCTCGATCCCAAATGTCATTGGGCTCTTACGCACACCGAGTTCTTTCCTGTGGACGTCAATCGCGCACCCTACGAGGCGCTGTTGCGCGTCCCCGGTATCGGCGTCAAGAGCGCAAAGCGGATCGTGTCGGCGCGCCGCGTGCGCTCGCTGGATCTTGCGGCGCTCAAAAAAATCGGTGTCGTGCTCAAACGCGCCAAATACTTTATCGACTGCGGACACCGCGACGAACGAATGGTCTTTTCGCCTTCGGCGGTGTTGCACGGGCTCCTTTCCGACGTTGCGACCACGGCACAGTTCACGCACCGTCAGCTTTCGCTGTGCGACGAGCCCGAGCCGAGCGCAGAAGAGACGCAAAAGAGTCTTTTGGGGCAGTTCTAATGAAAGCGCCCTTCCGTAACAGCGACTATATTTATACCTACGACGGCAGCTTCGACGGGCTTTTGTGCTGCTTGTTTACCATGTACACGCTCAGAGAAATTCCTGCCACGGTGGAAAAATCGTACGGCGGTTTTCTGCCCGTGCGTACCGTGTCATCCGATTCGGAAAAGGCCGCGCGTGTGCACAGGGGTATTTTTAAGGCGGCGGGCGAGCGGGCGCTGCACTACGGCGAAACGGCGTATCTTTCCGAACGCGAGGGCATAGATAAGCAGATACTGCTTTACTTCAAACTGTGTTTGGATATGGGCGGTAATGCAGACCGATTGCTCGGCGAAGACTGCGTGCATGCCGTTCACGAGGCCTCACGCTACACGATGGGCGAACGCCACCGCATGATACAGTTCCTGCGCTTTTCGGATTCGGGCGAGGTGCTTACGGCGGTGATCTCGCCGCGTGCCAACGTGTTGCCGCTCCTTGCGGGACATTTCGCGGCACGTTTTCCTCGCGAGCGGTTTTTAATTTATGACTCCACCCGCGGCATGGCGCTCGTTTGTGAGAAAGGCAAAAAGGGTATCGTCGCACTCGAGGAGTACGAACAGCCCGCGCCCGACGAAACCGAACAGCGTTACCGCGATCTCTTCTGCGTTTTCTATAAGACCATCGAAATCAAAGAACGCCACAACGAAAAACTGCGTATGCAGCATATGCCCAAACGCTTTTGGAAGAATATGACCGAATTCCTTAACGA
>JAIEBL010000347.1 GCA_029069015.1 Clostridiales bacterium | reverse complement strand
CTCGCTGCGTGTGGCTTTTCTTCGTCGTGTTGTGCTTGCACTTCCTGTGCTTGCTCTGCGTCCGTCTCTTGCGCTTCTTCCGCTACCTGTGCTTCTTGCTCCGTCGGGGCTTCCTGCGCTTCTTCCGCACCCGTAGGCGGCGCGCTTTCTCCGACCGGTATGCTACCCGCATCGGCTGCGGCTACGGCAAGCGGCTCGTTTCCTTTGAGTTTTCTCAGCCCCGCCGCATGGTACGCAAGCGTATACAACCCCGAAAGGATCGTGCGGATATAGAAGGAAATCACGCGCGACACCATCATCGCCGAAAGAATAAACGCTTCGTTAAAGTAGGCATGGTAGGCGTTCAGATACAGATACTCGAACGCGCCTACGCCACCGGGGAGCGGCAACGAGTTATACCCCAAGAGCACGAACGCCTGCACGATAAAGAGATGGTACAGCGACGTATCGGGCGCAGCGGCATGGCAAACAAAGCAGGGAGTCAACGTTTGCGCCACGCGTTGCAATAGATTGAGCAGCAATACGGGCAGGATGAGCACCCAATGCTTTTTGAGCGTTTCGCGGCAACTGCGGTATTTTTCGATGACGCCGTTCCACTTGTCGTGCCACTTTTGGGGCTTTTTGATAATGTGCATTTTTGCGCCGAGCTTTATGAGCGCGTTCCCTATCTTTCGCGGTACACGGCTAAACAGCATACACGCCAAAATAAGCAATAATAAGAGGGCTTGGAATACAAAGCCGATAATGATGAGCACCCGCGCCAGGAAACTGTCTACCCGCATAAAGGTGGAAGGCCCTGCGATAAACGCGAATATGCCGATAATGATGATGGCGGACGAGTAGGCAAGTAAGTTCAGCACAAGCGTAAAGCCCGCCACGCCCACGCTCATGCCGTCGCGCGCCATATAGAACAGCGAGGCAGGTTGTCCACCCGACGAGGACGGCGTGATCGCCGAGTAATAAATGTCCGCCGTAGAGTACGCAAGCCCCTGATGCACTTTCGTCTTATGCCCCAGCCGACGCGCAATGAGCTGTATCGCAAACCCTTCGGCCACGATGGAAACCAACATACACACGAACGCGGCAACGATACACCAACCTCTGCTGTTATTAAGAAACGTTTTTATATTCTTAAAGTTCAGCTCCTTGTAGTTGAGTAAGAGCACCATTAAAGTCACCCCTACCAAAATAACAAGGATGGAAATGTTGATGATCAGTTTTTTGGTTTTCTTCGTCATTCCTCACGCGATACTTTTCATTATACTTATACTCTATTAACTATATACTAATTTCGTCAATTCGTCAAGTAAAAATGCATTTTCACGCCGTCGAATGTTCCCCGCCCCATTCCCACTTTTTCCCTTCCCGCGAAAATTTCACAAAAAGCCCCTAAAAACTCTTGCCTTTTTCCCGCTTTTATAGTAGAATAATCATGTTGCGATTCAAACACAACTAAATATGCTTCTGTGGCTCAGTTGGTAGAGCGAGTGATTCGTAATCACTAGGTCGGCGGTTCGAGTCCGCCCAGAAGCTCCAAAAAGACTCCCGAAAAATCGGGAGTCTTTTCTTTTATGCTGATATGAGCAAATTGAAATTTTTTTAGCAAATCTTTGCGGGCGCAAAGCACATTACGATGCCGTTCGTTTGCTTGATTATTGCGATATTTTATGATATAATATCGATATGAAAAAATTTGTTAAGTTCACCTATTTGGTATTTATTCCGATAGCCATCGGCGTGGTGTGCTTTTTAGTCGGCAGTTTTACCCTCAACAGTGCCATTCAGCACGTTGGTTTGCTCGCGCTGGTGGCAGGTGTTCCCGCGGTAATGTTCGTCCTTTTCATCATCGGGCTTATATTGATGTTGTCGGGTAAGCTAACGGTGAAGTCGGATACGACGGACACGACTAGTACTGCCGGAGTGGACGATGAGGCGGCGACGGCAGCAGACAAAGCGAGCGACGGCGAGGCGGCAGAAGAAACAAGCGGCGGCGAAGCGGCAGAAGAAACGCTTTCCCAAAGAGAGCGCGAGCAAAACATGATAAACGCCGTCAACAGCGCGAGTCGTTATGAAAGCCGAATGAAGATGGCCGAGTACGAATTACAGAGCGTAGCGGAGGGCATGAAAAACGCGCCCAAATGGGGCGTCGTAATCGGCTTGACCTCGTTCTTTTTGCTGTTTGCCGATCTTATAGCTGCGACCGTTCTTCTCATAAATCGGATTTTCGTGGGCGCGATCATATGCGCCGCACTGTTTGCCGGCGTTATCATCACGGTGTTTATCGTTATGACGGTAAGTCGCGCAAGAGCAATGCGCGACGATATAAGCAAAGCCAAGAAGATAACGGAAGGCGAAGTAAAGGCGTGCTTTATGATCGGAACGACCACGGTGCGGACGGGCGGAAATCGGTATCAGAGCACAAACGGCAGAACCGTGCGCATCACAGGCGTCACGTACAGAGTGATCGTAATTGCCGACGGCGAAGAATACGGCGCATTTTCAAAGAAGTTTTACGAAACCGGCGAAAAGGTGACGATCGCCGTTATGGGCAAAAAGCGTGCCAAAATAGTGGAAGGCGAAGAGCTTGAAGAAATCAAGTCCGACGAAGAGACGAATAACGAATAGATCCCTATAAGAAGGGCGCCAAGGTAAAGTTAAAACGCACGACCTAAGGTCGTGCGTTTTGCTATTTGATGACATATCGTTAAAAGCCCATTTCCGTAAGTTCGTCTAATAGTTG
>JAIEBL010000346.1 GCA_029069015.1 Clostridiales bacterium | reverse complement strand
GGCGTGCTTTTGCCCGCACCGTTGACGCCCAAGAAAGCAAAAAGCTGCCCCTCGCCCACCGAGAAGCTGAGGTTCGATACGGCTTGTACGTCGCCGAACCGCTTATTTAAATTCTGAATTTCTATGCTGTTTGTCATGGCTACCTCTTTTCCGGCAAAATTATTGATCGTCGGCTTTGATTTCGCAAAGCACTTGTTTCCCGAGCGTTTTGGGGCTTATATCGGTCACGCGTCCGTCGCTCTCGATAAGCTCTACCTTGCAGTCAAACCCGATGGTCGCCAGCGTCACGGCGAGCATTGCCCACGGTGCGGCAAACGAAAGGGCGATCCCGCCGATCAGCCCCGCATTAAGCGGAAGATTGAGGATCGTCGTTTCGTCCTTTTTGATCACGATTTTGGTAACGTTCCCCTTCTTAACAAGCGCTTTGATTTTCTCGACGGCGTCTTTTACTTCTTGCGTAATGATAGGCTCTTTTTCGTCCATATCCTAACCTCGCTTTGATTTTACCCTTGCATTGTAGCATACGGTTATTCAATACAAATTAGACAATTGTTAAAATCAGATTAAACGTAGTTTTCTTTTTTCCGTATTCGCCAATATGTATCTGATTGTACTTAAAAAGTATTATACCAAAGAATCCATTCCCCGTCAATAAAACCGAGAACGATTACAACTTCCGATATCGGCAAAAACCTTTCGTTTTGAATGATATGAATTATTGCTTTTTTGCCGATAGTATGGTATACTTATAAAAGAGGTGACGAAATGAAATATTTGTCGGTTACGGAAATAGCGAAGAAATGGAATATGTCCGAACGAAGCGTTCGCAACTACTGCACATTGGGAAAAGTAGACGGTGCGTTTTTAACGGGCAAAACATGGAACATCCCCGAGGATGCACAAAAGCCCGACCGTGCAAACAAAAAAGCCGAAGTACCCACCACCCTTTTGGACGTGCTTACGGCGGAAAAGACAACCAAACTTTCGGGCGGCATTTATCACAAAGTGCAAATCGAGCTCACCTACAATTCCAACCATATCGAGGGCAGTCGTTTAACGCACGATCAGACGCGCTATATCTTTGAAACGAACATGATCGGCGCGGACGGCGGTGCGGTAAAGGTGGACGACATCGTAGAGACGGCAAACCACTTTAAATGCATCGACCTGATTATAGAAAACGCAAAAAAACCGATCACGGAAGCGTTTATCAAAGAATTGCACCGCACGTTAAAGAGCGGGACGACGGATGCGCGGCAAGATTGGTTTGCCGTCGGTGATTACAAAAAGCGACCGAACACCGTCGGCGGTTTGGCTACTGCACAGCCCGAAGAGGTTGCCGAAAAAATGAAAAAACTACTTTCGGAATACAACGCAAAAAAAGAAAAAGAACTCGACGATCTGTTGGACTTTCATTATAAGTTCGAGCGTATTCACCCCTTTCAGGACGGGAACGGGCGCATCGGCAGACTGCTTCTGTTCAAAGATTGCTTAAAATACAATATCGTGCCGTTTGTAATAGACGAAGTGCTGAAATTCTTCTACTACCGCGGACTGCAAGAATGGCAAAACGAACGCGGTTTTCTGCGAGACACCTGTCTTATGGCACAAGACAAATTCAAACAATACTTAGACTATTTCAAAATACAATACTGAACATCAAAGCAGTATCCAACCGAAACAGAAAAGCGGCGTACCGAAATCGGTGCGCCGCTTTTTGGCTCGAAATTTAAGCGATTTCCACGACCTTGTAGCCCACCGCTTCGACCGCCTGTTTCAAAGCGTCATCCGAAACGGGCTTCGAGAACGTTACGACCGCCGTTCCGTTTTCGTGGCTGACTTCAGCATTGATTACGCCGTCCACGGCTTCCAAAGCCTTCTTGGTGTGTGCCGAGCAATGCCCGCACATCATGCCTTCGATTTTCAACGTTTTTTGCATTTCTTTTATCTCCTTTTTTAGTTTATTTTCGTTATTTTGTCTGACCTTGCGGTCTCTTTTGCCGTTATGCGGATCGAACAGGTTGAGCCGCAGTGCGTTCATCACGACGCAGAAGCTCGATAAGCTCATTGCCGCCGCCCCGAACATGGGATTGAGCTGCCAACCGAACAGCGGAATAAATACACCCGCCGCAAGAGGAATACCCAAGGTATTGTATATGAAAGCCCAAAAAAGATTTTCGTGAATGTTGCGGAGCGTTGCGCGGCTCAGCCGTATTGCCGCCGCCACGTCCATAAGCGCGCTTTTCATGAGCACCACGTCCGCCGCGTCGATTGCCACGTCCGTCCCCGCGCCGATGGCGATCCCTATGTCGGCGCTCGTAAGCGCGGGTGCGTCGTTGATGCCGTCGCCGACCATGATGACCTTGCCTTTCTTTTTCAGCTCGCTGACGACGCTTTCCTTGCCGTCGGGTAAGACCCCCGCGATCACTTCGTCCACACCGACCTTATCCGCGATCGCCTTTGCCGTGCACTCGTTGTCGCCCGTGAGCATAATGACGCGGATGCCCATATTCTGCAATTCGCGTATTGCTTGCGGGCTGTCCTCTTTAATGACGTCGGCAACGGCTATGATCCCGCAGAACGTTTCGCCGCGCGAGAAAAACAACGGCGTTTTGCCTTCCGCCGAAAGCCGTTCGGCGGTTGCCTTCATTTCTTCCGCAATCGTTACCTGCGACGCAATATAGGCAAGATTGCCGCCGCATACGACGCTTTTATCCAAAGTGGCGGTAAGTCCGTTCCCGGGCAGCGCCTCGAAAGAGGAAACCTCTTCAAAGCCGACACCGTCGCTCTCCGCTCTCTTGATG
>JAIEBL010000345.1 GCA_029069015.1 Clostridiales bacterium | reverse complement strand
CCGCCGTAGTGCGCCGAAACGAGCGAGAACAGAAAGCTGTTGGTCCGCTTCTCGTCCGCTTTTTCAAAGTGCTCTTTGGCAATGCCGCTTCCCGCCGCCGCTTCCGCCAAAATGGACTTGTCTACGTATTTGACGCCCAATTTGCTCGAAAGCTTTTTGGCGATATCGCTACCGCCGCTGCCGAACTGCCGACTGACCGTGATAATTCTCATGTTGCATTTCCTCCTTTTATCTGCAAACGATGCGTTTTATAACCTCTTCGTTTTCTTCCCCCGCCGCCATTATAGAGAGTGCGCCGAGTGAAAGCGCGTCACGGCGGTTGAGTTGCGCCGCCGTCAGAAGCCGCAAATACGCAGCTTCGGCAAGCACGGAATGGTCTTTGTTATAGACGCCGTCCGCCGTACCAAGCGATACTTTCACGCCCGCTTTGAGCGCCGCAATTACGGGCGCCACGCCGTGTCCGTACCCTGCATCAAAGGACGGGCGGACCACGAGCGGCACGTTTTCCTGCGCCATGAGCGCCAGATCGTCTTTATCGAGATACACGCCGCCCACGACCGTACAGCCGACGAGCAACCCGCATTCGTGCAGCAACATGACGGGACTCTTTCCGAAACGGCTGTCGATAATACCCGCTTCTTCGAGCGTTGCCGAGCAAACCGCCGTTACGCGCGCGCCGTTCTCCAGCGCATACTCGATGAGCGAATCGAGCGTTTTATCGGGTATATCAAGCGAAGGCAAAAATAGGTTTTTGCACCCAAGCCGCATAGCATCTTCGTCAAACGGCAGGCAAATATCGTCACTTAACGCCGTTAAAGCCGCCGTAGCGGCGTTTTCTTCGCATACTCTCATTCGTACGCAAAGCAAACCGTCGTCGAGCTGCGGCGCGCTCTTGCCCGTACAGAATGCGTCCGTCAGCACCGCACTCAAAGCGTTTTTACCAGCTCTTTGAGATAGTCGCGCATTTTGCCGCCGAACTCATCAGAGCGCAACGCGAACTCCACCGTCGCTTGCACCGCGCCGAATTTGTCGCCCATATCGTAACGGCGTCCTTCAAACTAGTAGTCGTACATGCGCCCCTTTTTCGCGAGTGCGTCCACCGCGTCAGTGAATTGGATTTCGCCGCCCAAACCCGGCTTGAGCACAGCGAGCTCTGCAAAAACTTCACTCGTCAGAACGTAGCGACCGAGCGACGCGAGATGCCCGGGAATTTTATCGAGCGGCGGCTTTTCCACTACCGAAAGGCACTCATGAAGCCGCCCCTCGCTCTTTCCTTCTTCCACCACGCCGTACTTAATAATATCGTACGTATACATTGCCTGTACGCCCAAAATCGACGTGCCCGTCTGTCCGTAGGCATCAATAAGCTGCCCCATGACGGGCTTTTCGGAAAAAATCAGATCGTCGCCCCAGGCGAGCGCGAATGGCTCGTTGCCCGCAAACCGCGCGGCCTTACGCACGGCGTCGCCGCTACCCAACGGCTTATCCTGCCGCACAAACGTAACGTTTGCCATCGACGAAGTCTTTTTTACGATTTCCCACAGCTCGGTTTTCCCCGCCGCCTTCAGCGAATCTTCGAGCGCGGGACTGGGCGTAAAATATTTTTTGATTGGTTCTTTCCCCCGCCCGAGAACGATCAGAATATCGGTTATAC
>JAIEBL010000344.1 GCA_029069015.1 Clostridiales bacterium | reverse complement strand
GTAGAGAGCGAAAAGTTTAAAAAGTCGGGCGGCGTGGAGTTGAAACTTTCTTTTTTGTTAGGGCTCGCCGTAGGCATCTTGATTTTGTAAAGGTAGGTGTAGGGAATTGAACGTCGACATTATTTTCAAAATCGCTGCTGTCGGTATTATCACCGCCATCGTGTGTCAGGTGCTCAAAAAGGCGGATAAAGACGAAATTGCCACCATTACCGCGCTGGCCGGATTAGTCATCGTACTTTTAATGGTGGTGAATATGATTTCCGATTTGTTCGGCACGCTCAAAAGTCTGTTCGGACTGTATTCTTTATGGAAATAGTCAAAATTGCCGCAATCGGGCTGATTACCGCATTTTGCGTCATTCTGCTTCGCGAGCAAAAGAGCGAGATCGCCGTTTTGGCATCGATTGCGGGTGGGTGTTTGATTCTGCTTTCGCTTGCGGACTATTTCACCGAAATTTTTACAACGCTATCGAACATAGCCGACAAAACGGGTATACCGCACGGCATCTATAAAACGGTGCTGAAAATTATCTCGATCGGTTACATTGCCGATTTTTCGGCAGGTATCATAGAGGATACCGGACAGAAAGCATTGGCGGAAAAAATCGTACTGGCAGGCAAACTGATCATCATGGTACTTTCTTTACCGATACTCATGCTTTTGTTCGATACGATTGCGGGGGCACTTACATGAGAATAAAAGGACAAACGGGAATGGGCGGGGCGCGCCACAAAATTCTTGCCGTATTCGCTCTTTTGGCGGTGTATTTGGTCTGCGTTTCCTTTACGCATTCAAGGCAAGAGAAAGCCGCCGCAAACGAAGACGCCACGCAAGAGCTCGGTACGGAAGTAGAGGAAATCGTAGAAGAAATCGATTTGAGCGAATTGGAAGCGTATCTTGCTACGCTGTCCGGCGAGCAGCTTTCCATTTTAGCCCCGAGCGGCATTAAAAACCGTATAAAAGCTATGATCGGCGGCAACATGCACGCCGATTCCACATCCTTTTTATCGTATATCGGGGCGCTTTTGGGCGAAAACGTTTTGCGCATATTGCCAACTATATTAGCCGTAATCGCAATCGCCGTTGCTTTTAACGTACTCAGTTCGCTACGCGGGAAGTTTGCCGCCGATTCTGTGCAGAACATCGTCTATTTTGCCTGTGTTTCGCTTTTGATCGTTTTATTATTTGCGCAAGTCTTTGCGGTTTTTTCTGCGGTGAAAAGCACGGTACAAACGCTGCAAAAGCAAATGCGCTTGCTGTTCCCGATCTTACTGACGCTCATGACGGCAATCGGGGCGGGGTCGAGCGTGGCGGTCTACCGTCCGGGAGTAGCGATTTTATCGAGCGGCATTGCTTCGCTTATAACCGCAATCGTTTTGCCTGCCTTTATCGTTTCGGTCGTTTTGACGGCGATAGGGCATCTGACCGACGGGGTAAAACTGGGGAAACTTTCCGATTTTTTCGGAAGCGCGTCAAAGTGGCTTCTGGGTACGGCGTTCTTTTTGGTGTCGGCATTTATGGCCGTACAGGGCATTACGGCGTCCGTCTACGACGGCGTTTCGGTGCGAACAGCAAAGTTTGCGCTCAGTAAGTACGTGCCCGTCATCGGCGGCTATCTTTCCGACGGCTTGAATCTCGTAATGTCGGGCAGTGTGCTCGTTAAAAATGCCGTAGGTTCGACGGCAATGATTTTACTGTTTCTATCGGTTTTGCCGATCGTAGTGCAGATCGTCGTGCTCTCGCTTGGGCTGCGGTTTGCCGCCGCCGTATCCGAGCCGCTCGGCGACAGTCGGATCAGCGGATTGATTGAAGGCATTGCAAAGAACCTTACGATGCTTGTTGCGGTGGTGCTTGCCGTTGCCTTTTTGTATTTTATCTTTTTGGTGCTCATCGTGTGTACGGGGAATTTGGCGATATGAGCGGGCTGGTCGCTTGGATCTTAAGTATCCTAGGCGTGGTGGTGGTAGGCGCGGTGATTGACCTCGTTTTGCCGTCGGGGCGCATGAATAAGTATATCAAATCGGTCTTTGCCACCGTGACCGTTCTGATCGTC
>JAIEBL010000343.1 GCA_029069015.1 Clostridiales bacterium | reverse complement strand
CTAAATAGAACGGGTCGGTAATCACGCCATGCTCGCTGCGCTTTACGCGGTCGATTTCTTCGGCTTGATCGTCGATGCTCATGTTCTTATGTACGATACCCATGCCGCCTTCGCGCGCAATGGCGATCGCAAGCCGCGATTCCGTTACCGTGTCCATCGCCGCGCTCAGAAGAGGAATATTGAGCGTGATCTTATCGGTAAGCTTGGTAGAAAGATTCACTTCCTTCGGCAGGACGTGCGACTCGTCGGGAATCAAAAGCACGTCGTCAAACGTAAGCCCTTCTTTAACGATCTTGTTCATAGTAAAAGCAATATCCTCCGTATATAAAAAGTGTTTTCTGTTTCCTTTGCCTGCTTTATGCGTTTGCGGGTTTGTAAAAATCCAAGTAGTCTTGCAACAAACCCCACTCATACCATTCTTTAAGGTCACACGAGCGAAGTTGCGAATTACCGTCTACCGTAACACGAACACCGCTTACGCGGAACAGCTCGCTGTACGTCTGCTCGGTCCTCTGAAGGGCTATCCGGTTTTCCTCGTTAAACCACCGCGTGCAACTGCTGAGCACCGCCGTCATGTTCCACATATTCTGCACGAAGTCAGAAAGCGATTTTAAATAGTAGGTCATCTTTAAATGTTCGAGTGCGTTCGGAACGGCGGCGTCCACGTATTTGGTGGCATTATCCCTGATATACTGCACGAACACGGGCAAGCGATAGGTTATATCGACGTATAAAGCCCTCAGCGCGCCGCTACGCTCCATAAAGTAGGCAAACGGGTGTTTGTTGTAGAGCGAAAAACCGTCGCGCTCTACCGCACGGGAGACGTCCGAAGCCGTAGGATACGCATATTTCTGATTGTCCGGCACTCCGGGTTCGTCGCACGCCTTCTTAATCGAATAGTAGCCGATGGCACTAAGCTCCGCTTTCAAGTATTCGCTCAGCTGTGCAAACATCAAAAACACGTTTTCGTTTTCTACTTCGTTCTCGATTTGTTCGCTCGACCAACTCCCGCTGCTTTCGTTCCAGCCCGCGATTTTGCCGAAAAAGTTATCTTCGGCATACCGCGCGTAGGTCGTGTCTTGCGGGTACACCACGTTGCCCATACGCCACGTGGGAACGGTTTCGTCCCGTAGCGCATAGTCCGCTTTAAACCGCATGATTTGCAGCGAGTCGGCGTAGCTGTATACGTAAGGGTGAAGCGCGGGTGCGGTATGCAACAAATTGTAGCGATCTACGCGCGTCGTACGCTCGGCAAGCGAATCGATAATCAAGTTGCTGCCGATATACATGGTTGCGTATTTATCGAGTTTGCGCGCGTAGTACTTCGTATCCTTATGCGCATACCCGTTCTTTTCGAGCGACTCGTTAAAAAAGTAAATCGACGCACCGTTGCAATTATACAACGCATCGGCGAACTTCCCGAAAGGCGCGGGATTCTGATTCTTCGTTTCGTTCTCATGCCGCGCAATGTACTTTTCGGCGCTGTAAAACGCCATACTGCGGTTGCCGATCTTGGTGTAGAACTTCATTGCCGTATAAGGCGCGAAATTCAAAATACAAGCGAAAAGCAAAATCAGTACGGCAAACGTTATGCATGCCGTACGAATGGCAAGCGGCCAGATCGACGCGCTTGTTTGCGGCTCTACCGCACTGCCATGCCCGTTGCTTGCCGCTTCTTCTTGATGAACGTTGTTTACCGCCGAAGAGGTTTCGTCTGCTTGCGTTTCCGTTTCAAGCGCCGTTGCCTCTTCCCGATTCTGCTGTTCTTCCGTCTCCTTAGACAAAACAACACCCCTTATATCTATTACCCTAGATTATAACACATTCTTTCGCGAATTCAAAGTGTTTTAAAGCAATTTGCAAAAAAGTTTTGTAAAAGGCTATGCGCACTATAACCGTCCCAATTTCGTCCCCGAAAGGAAGATTGATTCTATAAGGCCATGCAAAGCTACCCCCTCTCGTCATTGCGAGCGAAGTCGCCCTTTCGTCATTGCGAGGCATTTATGCCGAAGCAATCCAGCCCTTTAAGGTGCTTTGTATTCTGGATTGCTTTGCCAACAAGTTGGCTCGCAATGATAGAACGGCTGAGCGAAATGACTAAGGGCGGCACTTTAAAAAACGCAAAAAGGGCGAAACAAAATCGCCCTTTTCGTTGTTACTTTTTATTCGATTAAGAGTTCGTAAGCGTTACGTCTTCGATCGCAAAGCAACCCGAGGCATGGTCGAACTGCAATGCATTCAAGTTCGCCCCCGGCTTACCGTTTCCGCTACCGCCGAGTGTTGCACTGTATACCTGATAATACGTATTTCCGTCATCCGAAAACTCTATTTTCAGAGTATGCGTATAGTTAATATAACCCGTACGCGTTCTCGTAATGCGAACGTACGTTACGCCGTATTCGTTGATGTTCGGCAAGTTCGTAGTTTCGCTTTTCGTCACGTTACTGAGATCGTCGGTTCTGTCGTATTCCGCCGTCAGTTTGTTCGGATCGGAACCCGACGCTCTGATGCGGATATAATCCGCCCAACCGTTAAAGCTATTCGTTCTGAGACCGATGCCAAGATTCATACTACCCTTTAAGCGCGTGAGCTTAAAGTTGACCGTGCAATTCCAGCTTCCGCCTACGTTTATAAGACCCACGCAACCGATCCCGCTCGTATCATTGCGCTGTGCGATAATGCCGTTACGGGTTATAACCGAGTTCTGACGCGCATTCAGTCCCATAGCGTTACCGGGCATGTTCAAAACAAAATTGCTGCTCGACACAACCGTATGGAAATACGTTTGCAATTTATCCTTCTCTTGGTTGTCATCGTTCGTACCGCCGCAAGCCGTCATCGTAAACGTTTTGGACGTTGCCGCCGTGTAGCCGTTATACTCTGCCAACATTTTAACGGTAAAGCTACCCGTTGCCGTATTGTCTCCGGCATTGGGAACGTACACAAACGGGAAGTTTGCATTGTCACCCGCTCTCATGCAAACGGGGGTAACAGCAGCGCCGCCGCTCGTTACCACGTGGCTTTCCGTTACCGAATAGGTAATGTTTGCGCCGGAAAGTCTTGTCGTTCCGTCGGGTTCATATACGTCACTATACAGCATAAGACCCGTGCTCGGAATCAATTCGCCGTACGTATCTCCGAACGGATTTGCGCTGAAAACGGGCGAATAATCCAGGTTATCCACGACTTGCAAATCACACGAGACCGTATATTTTTTCGTCGCAACACCGCGGTGCTGATAGGTCGCACTTACCGTATACGTGCCTACGCCGAGCGTCGTCACCGACAATCCCTCGCTTCCTGCGGAAAGCTGCAAATCGTCGTGTCCTTCAACGACGATCTCGTATTCGGACATGTCGCCCGATACCGTATAACCGAATACGGAAGTAGCGTAGCTCAGTACGCGATTCCAACCGTGCTCGACGAAGCTTGCCGAGGGCGTAATCGTAAGCGATTCGGGTTCTGCCCGCGCCGTAATTTCCGTCGTAGCGGAAGCCGTTCCGTTATGCGTGTCGGTGATCTGTACCGTCACGCGATACGTGCCCGAACCGTGTTTTGCCGTAAATTCCCCGTTCTCGACCACGTAATCGGTGTCCGCCGTTGCGGCAGCATATTCGCCGTCGGCATTCTCACGGTATTCGACCGAAATATTTTCGGTTTGCTTTGCCGCGCCGCCTTTATACTGCACGGTGTAGAGCGGCATGGGCGTGTTTACGGTAATCTTCGTCAATCCGATGCTCACAACCGGCACTAAATCTTCTTGCGTATAAACGGTAATACCAATCGTACCAGAATAACTCAAACCGTCTTTCGTTGCCGTTACGAACACAACGTATTGTCCGCTCGTTTTAAATACGATGTTCTTGCTGTCCGCCGAATAGGCATAATCGTTTGCCGTAGCGGTGATGCCGTTCTTCGACGCCGTAACACTGACGCTACTGCCCTCGGTTGCTTCATAAGCAAGCGTGTGCGTCACGCCTACAAGCCCGAGCGATTCCCCCTCGGCTACGCTGAGCGTTACGTTATATACCTGAGGCTGCACCACGTGCCGTTCCTTTTCGCCGCAAGCGACAAACGCAAGCGTGCAAGCAAGCAACAAAGATACGATCAGCAAACCCTTAAAGCTACGATTAAAAAACTTTTTCATTTCGTTGACTCCCTTCGACTAAGCGCGTTTCCACTCTTTGCCGCCGTACTTACCCGTCATCAGCTCTACGGCATTTTGCGCAGCATCGTCACTGAGCTCGATTTTATGTGCGCCCGAACGCCAGCCCGTCGTTACGTCGAATATCGCAGAGGTAATCGAGCAACCTTTAAAGGCGTTCGCCTCAATGCATTTGACAGACTCGCCGATACGAATGGTTTTAATCATCGTGCAATTTTCAAACGTATTTTCTTTGATTTCATACCGCTGCGTTCCGACGTTCGTCCCATGTTCCCAATGATCGGCCGTGCCGCCGAAAATCGTAACGGACGAAAGGCTTTGCGGCACGTAGTACGTTTTATTGTCCGCAGTGCTTACAACGGCAACAGCACCCTCATAGTTTTTCGTACCGAAGATGTAACCGAATGCTACGGCATTACCCACAGTCAATTGGTCGACGTGTGCGCCCGTAAACGGCAAAGCCAAGCTCTCCAAAGCGCCGCAACCGGAGAACCAATTGTCGGTTGCCGCGATCACTTTTTTGGAAATGACCGCTTCCGTAAGCTGCGTACAGTCGCGGAACGCATAGGGAGCAATTTCCGTAACCGAATCGGGCACGGTGATCGCAATCAGCCCGCTCTTTTCGAACGCACCCAGACCGATATACGTGAGTTTATCGGAAAGCGTAATCGTTTTAAGCGACGCGCAACCGTAGAACGTTTGCATATATATTTGCGTAGTATTGGGCGAAAGCGTAACGCTCGAAAGCGACGCACACCCGGAGAACAGGTTATTGCGCAAAACCGTGACGCCCGCAGGAAGGGTTACGCCCGTAAGCGACGCGCATCCCGCAAACGCCTGTTCGCCTATGCTCGTAAGGAGCGCAGGAAGCGGCAACGCCACGAGCGAAGCGCAATCTTGGAAGGTATATGCCGCGATTTCGGTGATCTTATTGCTAAGCGTAACGCCCGTAAGTGCCGTGCAACCTGCAAATGCAGATGCGCCTATCTTCTCGACGCTTTTGCCGCCCTCGATATGCGCGAGCGACGTGCAACCGCGAAACGCATGTGCGCCGATGCTAGTAACCGTTGCAGGAATAATCACGTCCGTAAGAGAAGTTATGCCTTCAAAAGCGCTGTCATAAATGGCCGTTACGGGTTTTCCGTTATGAAGCGAAGGAATATAAAGCACGGCGTCCGTATATTCGCCGATACCGCTAACAGCATACGCCTCGTTGCTCACGTACGCATATTCGAGCTGTTTCGGTTCAAGGTATCCGCACGTCGCGCACGTTCCGCCGATAAATTCGTGCGGTATCTGATCTTTGCGTGCATCGTTATGTCCGCAGGTCGCAGGATGGTAATGATAATCCACGTCACTACTCCATTCTGCGGTGTTGAATACGTGCTCGCCTTTGGGGGGCGTTACCGTACGCAGCGTGGAATAGTTGCAACGCGAACAGGTTTTATACGCCGATACGAGCGGAGTGATACACCCGTCGCCCTGCGCTTCGTGTTCTACGAATTCGTGCTGCTGAACTGCCGTGCCGTCTTCGCAAACCGCATAACCGCAAACGCAATAGTAACCCGTGAAGGAGCACGTCGTTTCGGTAGCGGGATGCGACGCAAACACAAGGTCGTGATACGATTTATCTTTCACAAGGTTGGTATGCTCGCAAGTAGCCGCATGATAATGCGACTGGGCATCACGCGTCCACTCCGTGGCAAACGTGTGCGTGTGTCCGTCGGGGATCAGCTTTTCATCTTTACTGCAACCGGTGGCAAACCCCGCTAATGCAAGCACGCCGACCAAAAGAAGCATAATCGGAATAAACCGAAGTTTTTTCATATCTTTTCTCCTCTTATCAGGCAACGGCCTAAGCTTTTTCCGCCGCATAATGCGCGGCAACTTGCACTCTGTTCATGGCGTAATTATAAATCTTAAAGCTGTCGATCAGCATATTGCTGTATTCGCCGTCATCCCAATTTGCCTTGCCGATTTGCGCAATCGGATCGTTCCCGAGCAGCCCGCTCAGCGTCCTATTTGCGGACACGCCTGCTTTACGCTGCCCGTCTACGTACAGAACGGTAGTTCCCTCATGGCAGGAAATCGTGATATGATGCCATACGCCCGCCGATAAGTCCTTCGCATTGGCCGCAGGCCCTCGGCTTCCGCTATTATACCAGCGTTGCACCGCTAAATCCGACGAATTGCTATCACCCCAAATCACACCGAGATATTTTTCATTCTGATAGCTGGGCTTTGCAGCAGACGGCGCCGCGTAGAACGCCCACGATTTGGCATACGTCTTGACAGCAAACGAAATCGTCGCTTCGGTAAGTCCTTTAAGAGGATGATCACCGTCATTACCGCTGATTTCAATATAATTGTTCACGCCGCTTACTTTCGCAGCCTTGCCTTTATAGCCTTCCGCCTCGTACTGCACGGTGCCGATTGCCGTTGCTTTGCCCTTCGTGCCGCCCGACGTCAAACCGTTTTCGAAGTCAAGCGAGAAGATAAGCTCGCCGCTACCGGCATCGGGTTCGTTGTTGTACGTTTTCAGCAAGTTCATGTACTCCGTCCCCGTAATGGGAATGCAGGAACCGTGACGGAAATCCACGCCGCCGAAGTCGAAGGCGGCCGCCGAAACGAATTTTCCCGAGTCGAGGTCATCGGTAACAAACGGTTTGTAACCCTGCTGTTCGTTCAAACCGTCGAGCAACAACATCCACTTGTCTTCCCCGTTCATCTTAAACCCGGTAGGCCCTTCAAAACCGGTTCTCACCTTGTCCCCGTAATTTTTGGTATAATCCATACCCGGCTCACCATTAATCGTATATGTGTCAACCGCCAAGAACGGACCGGAGAGTGATTTGCTCTTTTCCATGATAATATACTTGGTATCTTCGTTTTTGGTAAAACGGTAATACCACTCGCCTTCTTGGATAAAGGTCGTATCGATATAGCTCACGTCGCGCTCGATATATACTTCGGGTTCGGAAAAGTTTACGTAATCGGACGTATAGCAACGGTAAATACGCTGTTTCCAATCTTCGCTTGTCTTTGAAGCCCAGAACACCATGTACTGCCCCTTTTCTTCGTCCCAAATCGATTCGGGCGCCCAAGTACAGGTTGCGTTCTCGCGCGCAATCTCACACCTACGCATATTTTTCCAAGTCACGAGGTCGTCCGAATCCCATACGATAATCGCACGGCTGCCCTCCGTCTGGCTGGTGCCCCACGCAACGTACTCGCCGTTGTTCCAAGCTAGACGATGTTCGTTATCGGAATAGTCATGCCCGTGATCGATGGATAAGTCGGTGGCAATGATATAAAAGCCGCTGTTATCGTGTTTGCGAATGATGTGCGGATCGCGCACGCCGTGCTCGCCCACGGTGCTTTTTAAAATGGGCGTACCGTTCTTGAGCGGTTCCCACGTATAACCGTTTTGCGACACCGAGAAGTAAATTTGCTCGCCGTCCGTACCGGAATCGCTCACAAAGTATACAAACAAGTATGCAGACAATTCGTCGCCTGCGGCGGTAAGCGCCGTGCCGTCATTTTGCAAAGCTGCACCGCTCTGCTGCGTTTGCCCTGCGATTTCCAAAGGCGTAGGCACCGTGCGCGCCATGCAGCCGAAAGCAGAAACAGCAAAAAGCACAGCAAAAACTATACCGACCAGTCTTTTCGCCTTGCTCATCTCATTCTCCTTTCCCTAATTAAATACTGCTATTGATACAGTTTTACCCGTATCCATTTTTACCTTTTATAATAATGATATATACCGCCCGACCTGTCAAGTGCGGCATATAAATAAATGAATTTTTTCCATGTGGTACGGCGTTATATCCGACTGCAAGAAAAACAAGTCGGCTGCCTATCCAACCGACTTGACAAATGCGTCCCCCTTTGTCATTGCGAGACAACTTGTTATTGAAGCAATCCGGAGAAAAAGCGGGTTGGGGCCCGGATTGCTTCGTCGCTTCGCTCCTCGCAATGACAACAGTAAAAGCTTCTCCCAAATTCTGAATTCTACATTCTACATTCTTAATTTGTTTATACTCTCGTAGCCGCGACAGCCCCTGTATCCGCATGGAGCAAAACGGCAATCGAATCGGCGTCCGACACAAACGCCACGTACCAAAAGTAGCCGCCCTCACCCGAAGTGGTATTCTCGATAAGCCGCACGTAGATTTCGGCGTGAAGTTTACCCTTGCTTTTAAAGCGCGCAAGGTCTTTTTTGAGCTTTTCGAGCGCAATGGTGAGTGCTTTTTCCGCGCCGATCGCGTCGCCCGTAACCACCTTTTCGAGCGTGAAAGAAGTTTCGGTTTTGTCGATGACCGTAAAGGAAAACGGCTCGGTCGCGGTGAACGGCAGGTCTACCGAAAATTGCGCTGCAAACGGATGCGGCAACAAATCCCCCTCAAACGTTTTGTCCCCGCACTCGGCGCGGTACGTAAGCGTCTGCCCCGCCGCATACTGCGCAGGGATAACCGTCACGACGGTAAAAGCGCGTTTTTTTTCGCTGCGCCCGTCCATTTCATAGGGGTCTTCGCGCACACCAGATACCGCCGTGATCTTATACCCCGCGCTTTCCGCCGCAAATAAGTGTTCCCGCAGTTCCGATATGTTGGATTCGTATTTATGTAGATTTCCTCCGCCGCAACCGAAAAGAAACAAACTGAAAAACAGAGTCAAAACCAAAAACGCCTTTTTTCGCATACCCCACCTCGCTTTTCTAATAGATATGCGGGGAGAAAGCAGAATTATGAATTAAGAATGCAGAATTATGCGGTAGAGAATCTCCGCTGTCATTTCGAGCGAGCGGAGCGAGTCGAGAAATCTCTTTTAGATTTCTCCGCTTCGTTCACTGCGTTCACTTCGGTCGAAATGACAAAAGGGCACGCCGTCCCTAACTGTCATTTCGAGGAGCAAAGCGACGAAGCAATCTGGAAGACACTTGACGATCTGGATTGCTTCGGCATAAATGCCTCGCAATGACGAAGCCACTACGGCTTCTCATTCTTTGCTTATAATAAGCAGTCAAGGCGGCAGCCTTGTCGTTGCGGGGGTGTTTTGAAAGAGGGGACACAATCGAAAGTGTCCCCTCTTCATGCCTTTTTGCCAAGCTTTTTGGGCACTCCAAAAAGCGGATAAAAGTTTTTTCTCAGCTTTTTAAACCCAAAAAGCTTAATTGTTCATCATGGACTTAACCTTCATCAACCTCGTAATATTCCCGCGTTCGTTTTCGTCAAGCTTCATTAAAATATATTTAATGGTTTCTTCCAAGTTCGGGATCAGTACGTTTTCCAAAGCGTTAACGCGGCGGCGATTGCGCTCGATTTCGTCGGCGAGCATATTGCAGGTTTTTTCCACTTCGGCAAGGCGCAAGAGCTTTTGCATGAGCGTGGAAAGCTCGATGACGGCGGCATCGAGGTCGGACGGTGCGGACGAAAAGGCATACGGCAACAAGTCTTCGGCTTTGGGAACGGATAATGAGAGGGACGGTACGTCTATCCCCATTACGTTTTGGGTTTCGGCGTCGACCGTAATATGCATTTTCGGCATGGCAAGCGCCTGCTCCATATCCTCTGCCGAACACACGGCGCGGGCAAGCATGAAAGAGCGCAAGGCGTGCCCCACGTCCTTCTCGATTTCTTCGCGTAATTCTTTGTTAACGCGAATATATTCCATAAAACGGCGAACCATTTCGTCCGATTTATCTTTTAACAGTTTGTGCCCCCGCGTGGCGGTCTTTAAGCGCGTTTTGAGTCGCCGCAGTTCCATGCGCGTGGGGTTTACCGCAAGTCTTGCCATTTTCGGTACTGTCCTGCTCCTTAACTATATCAATGGACTATTCTTCCAAAGCGGGCAAATATTTTTCAATGTATTCGTCTTTAATACGCTTCAACTCGGTTTTGGGCAGCAGTGCCAACAGTTCCCAACCGATCGTGAGCGTTTCTTCGATATCGCGGCTTTGGTCGAAGCCCTGCGATACGTATTTGCGCTCGAACTCTTCGGCGAATTTGGCGTATTTCTTATCCACGTCAGTCAGCGCCGCATCACCCAAAATGGCACTCAGTTCCTTTGCTTCTTTGCCGCGCGCATACGCCGCAAAAAGCTGGTTCATCGTATCGGCGTGATCTTCGCGCGTCTTTCCCTTTCCTATGCCCTTGTCTTTCAAGCGGCTGAGCGAAGGCAAAACGTCAATGGGCGGATTGAACCCTTTTTTGTACAGCTCGCGGGAAAGAATGATTTGCCCCTCGGTAATGTAGCCCGTAAGGTCGGGAATGGGATGCGTTTTATCATCTTCGGGCATCGTCAGAATGGGAATCTGCGTGATCGAACCTTCCTTGCCGCGGATTCTGCCCGCGCGTTCGTAAAGAGAAGCTAAGTCGGTATACATATACCCAGGATAACCTCTGCGCCCCGGAACTTCTTTACGGGCGGCGCTCACTTCGCGCATGGCTTCTGCGTAGTTCGTGATATCCGTCATGATAACGAGCACGTGCATGCCGAGGTCAAACGCCAGATACTCGGCCGCCGAAAGCGCAATACGCGGCGTTGCGATACGCTCGATTGCGGGGTCGGACGCAAGGTTCATAAACAGCACGGCGCGGTCGATCGCGCCCGTCTTTTTAAAGTCGCTGATAAAGAAGTCGGCTTCTTCGTAGGTAATGCCGATCGCGGCAAACACAACGGCGAACTTTCCGTCCTGCCCCAAGACCTTTGCCTGCCGCGCGATCTGCGCCGCAAGGTTGGCGTGCGGCAGACCGCTTGCCGAGAACACGGGAAGTTTTTGTCCGCGCACCAACGTGTTGAGTCCGTCGATTGCCGAAATACCCGTCTGAATAAATTCGTTGGGATAGTCGCGCGCCGCGGGGTTGATGGGCTGCCCGTTCACGTCCACGCTCTTTTCGGGTATCAGTTCGGGACCGCCGTCTTTGGGATGCCCCATACCGTCGAACACGCGTCCGAGCATATCGGGCGAAACGTTCAGCTCGATACTTTTACCCAAAAAGCGTGCTTTTGCCGAGGAAATTTTAAGCCCTTGACTCACCTCGAAAAGCTGCACGAGCGCGCGGTCGCGGTTGACTTCGAGCACTTTGCCCTGTCGGATTTCGCCGTCCGCTTGTTCGATTTCCACAAGCTCGTTGTACTTGACACCCTCAACGTTCTCTACGAGCATTAAGGGGCCGACTACCTCTTTGATTGTGCGGTATTCTTTCAACATTCTTTATTGTCCTCGCTTCCCTTTGCGCTACGTCTTAAAAATCTTCTTTCGCTTTCAGATCGGCAAGCTGCGCCTTCATATCCGCTTCGATCGCATCAATCGTGTCGATTTCGCTCTCGGGAATATACTTGCTGCGTCCGATTTTTTCGCGCACCGCAATATTCAATATCTCGTCCAAATCGCAATTCCGTTCCAACGCTTCCGTACCGAACCGATAATAATCGATGATCAGTTTGAGCATTTTGAACTGTTTTGCGGGTGACGTGTAGTTATCCGTTTCGTGGAATGCGTTTTGGTGCAGGTAGTCTTCGCGAATCGACTTTGCCGCTT
>JAIEBL010000342.1 GCA_029069015.1 Clostridiales bacterium | reverse complement strand
AGAACGTATAAACTTTCGGAAACATGTTCAATTCTCTTGCAAAAAAACGAAAAAAAGTTTATTATATAGGATAGGGGAAACCCGCCTATTAAAAATTCATATCGGAGGATTTTGAAGTCATGGCAAAGAAAGAAGTAGTCAGAGTAGCAATCAACGGATTCGGCAGAATCGGTCGTCTTGCTTTCCGCCAAATGTTTGGCGCAGAGGGTTACGAGATCGTTGCGATCAACGACCTTACCAGCCCTACGATGCTCGCACATCTTCTTAAATACGATTCGGCACAGGGCAGATACGCGCTTGCCGACAAAGTTTCGGCAAACGACGAACAAGGCACGCTTACCGTAAACGGCAAAACGATCAAGATCTACGCGGAAAAAGACGCTGCCAACCTTCCTTGGGGTCAGCTCGACGTAGACGTTGTTTTGGAGTGCACGGGCTTCTATACGTCCAAAGCAAAGAGCGAAGCGCACATCAAAGCGGGCGCAAAGAAAGTCGTTATCTCCGCTCCCGCGGGCAACGATCTTCCCACCGTCGTATACGGCGTAAACGAGAAGAAGCTCACCAAAGAAGACACGATCATTTCGGCTGCTTCCTGCACCACCAACTGCCTTGCGCCCATGGCGTACGCGCTCAATAACGCATATCCCGTTGTTTCGGGTATCATGACCACCGTTCACGCATTCACGGGTGACCAGATGGTTCTCGACGGCCCGCACCGCAAAGGCGACCTTCGCCGCGCACGTGCCGCTGCCGTAAACATCGTTCCCAACTCGACGGGCGCTGCAAAAGCGATCGGCTTGGTAATTCCCGAACTCAACGGCAAGCTCATCGGTTCGGCGCAACGCGTTCCCGTTCCCACCGGCTCGACCACCATTCTCGTTGCCGTTGTTAAGGGCAAAGACGTTACGAAAGACAGCATCAACGCTGCGATGAAGAAAGCGGCTTCCGATTCGTTCGGCTACACTGAGGAGCAGCTCGTTTCGTCGGATATCATCGGCATCACCTACGGCTCGTTGTTCGACGCTACGCAGACGATGGTTGCCAAGATCGATGACGACACCTATCAGGTGCAAGTCGTTTCGTGGTATGACAACGAAAACTCCTACACCAGCCAGATGGTTCGCACCATCAAATACTTCGCAAAGCTTTAATTTCCAGAGCTTGCATTAAGCAGAAAAGCAAGAGTGCGTTCGGTTTTTCCGGATGCACTCTTTTTCTGTTTCTGCGTGTGGCTATAAGAGTAGTTGGTGGCGGGGAGCGAAGGGGCGCAAAAAGCAAACTGAAAGTCGCTTGACAATTTTTCCGCAAAGTGGTAGTATAAAACCTGTACGAAAAGGCGGCAAAACGGCTTTGCGTGCAATTTGCGGCTCAAAAGGAAATGTTACATGAAATGTCCCGATTGCGGACACGATATGGGGAAATCGGCTAAGTGCCTGCGCTGCGGCTATACGGTAAAGTCGATCATCCCCGTCGATCCGGAAACAATCGAACAAGAG
>JAIEBL010000341.1:2803-4681 GCA_029069015.1 Clostridiales bacterium | reverse complement strand
CGCGGGAACGAACACCGGCGGCTGCCGTCAAGGCTGGGATATCACCGCCGTGGACGTTTCGGATAAGCTTGCGCCCAGCCAATCGAGCGCCGTGATCCGCTTTACGAGCGACGGCGACTTATACGTTCCCAACGTGCTTGCCTTGCAGATCGACAGCAAGGGCGCAAACGTCGAAATCACCAAGTCGGCGGACAAAACGTTCGCGGACGTCGGCGAGGAAATCACCTATACGCTCGTTCTCGAAAATACGGGCACGGTGGATGCATTGAACGTAACGGTAAACGATCTGCTACCACCCGAAACCACGCTCGTCGCAGGTTCGGTGACGGTGAACGGCGTACCGTACGCTGGTGCGCTTCCCGTCGTGATCCCCGTTATTTCAGCGGGGCAATCGGTGACGGTGGCATTCAAGGCGACCGCAAACGCGCTGCCTGCGGTCAATCCCGTCTTCAATATTGCGCGCGCCGATTACTCGTTTTTCCCTTTCGCGGGCTACCCCGCAACCGGATTTTCCAATTCCAATCCCGTGGCGGTTCTCATCGTCGAAAGAAACGTGACGATCGTCAAAAGCGTCGACAAAGGGTTCGCGGTCAAGGGCGACATTCTGACCTATACGTCGACCGTAACGAACACGGGCAACGTTCCCGCGACCCAAGTCATTTTTCAAGACGATATCCCTGCGGGGACGACTTTTATAAACGAATCGGTCTTCATTGACGGCGTAAACTATCCCTTTTACGATCCGCAAACGGGCTTCTTTGCAGCGAACCTGACGCCGCAAGCGAGCGTGACCGTCACCTTTCAGGTACAAGTAAACTAAGGAGAACAGAAAATGATCATACCCAATCAATCCAATATCGCATTCAATTACGTTCTGCCCGACGGGCAGACGATTGCCGCCGAACTCGACAGCAATATCGTCAACACGGAAATTCTGACCTATTCCGTGCCCAAAATCAAAAGCGCGGATAAAACGTTCATGTTCGAAGGCGAAACCGCACAGCACACGGTGGTTATCACAAACAACTCGCAGACGCTCCTCTTTAATCTTGTGTTCAGAGACACGATGTCGAGCGGCGCGACCTACATTGCGGGAAGCGTCACGGTAAACGGCGTATCGCAACCGACGTACGACCCCGTCGCGGGCTTCCCCTTACCCGACCTCGCCGTCGGGCAAGCCGTGACCGTGGGCTACACGATCCAAGCGAACAACCCCGTGACGCAGACGCCCGTGACGAACTACGCCACGCTCGACTACTCGGTCGACGACCCGTCAAGAAGCGTCGTGAATTTCAGCGAAAACACGAACACGGTGTCGATCGATATTCTTTCCAACAGGATCACCGTCGTTAAGAGCGTCGACAAGGCGTACGCCGTCAAGGGCGACAATCTGCACTACACCACGGTGATCACGAACACGGGCACGCTTTTAAAGAGCGACCTCGTCTTTACCGACCCTATCCCCGTCGGCACGACCTTCGTTGCGGGTAGCGTGAAAATAAACGGCGTCGCGTATGCCGCCTACGATCCTGCCGTCGGCTTTGCTCTTCCCGACCTCGCCGTAGGGCAATCGGTCACGGTCGAATTCGACGTCGAGGTGAACTGATATGGATGAAGTCGTCAACACCTCGTCCGTTACGGACTATTCGGGCGAAACGCCGATCGTAACGCCCAGCAATCCCGTTACTACGGTAATACAGCAAACGCCGCCCGTGTGTTACTGCTGTTGTTGCTGCTGTTGCGGTTGCCGGAACTGTTGCAACTGCTGTTGCCGCCCGCGCCGTTGCTGCGGATGCCGCTAACTGAATAAACGACAAAAGCAGGCAGAGCATAAAACCCTGCCTGCCTTTTTCTTTTAGTCTTTTATGAGTCCTTTCA
>JAIEBL010000341.1:0-2793 GCA_029069015.1 Clostridiales bacterium | reverse complement strand
CTTCGGGCGGCAAATCCCACCATTTTAGCCGCAACAGCCTTTCTGTAACGTCATCGGAAAACCGTTTGCGAATGGGCTTTGCGGGAACACCGCCGACGATCGTATAGGGCGGCACGTCCTTCGTAACGACGGCGCGGGCACCGATGATCGCACCGTCGCCTATCGTTACGCCCGCCAAAACAACCGCTTCGTACCCTATCCATACGTCGTTGCCGATCACGATATCGCCTTTGTTGTCCCACGCTTTATCCGCCCATATGCCGTGTTCCCACTCTTCATAAAAAATCGGAAACGGGTATGTGGACAGCGAGCGCATCGTGTGATTCGCACTATTGAATAAAAACCGTGCGCCGCACGCAATCGAACAGAATTTTCCGATAATCAACCTATCATTGTTAATAGGATAATGATAGAGCACGTTGTTCTTTTCAAAGTCTTTCGGATCGTTCACGAAATCATTGTAAAAGGTAAAATCGCCGACTTCGATATTGGGATTTGTTATCACGTTTTTCAGATATACGATCTGTTTATCCTCGCTGCGAGGATATAATTTATTGCTGTTCGGAATAGCCATAATTATCATCTCCTGAAAATTTATTTTTTTACGACTATTCCGCAAATACAATGCAAAGCTTCATTTCAAATCTCCTTTCATTTGCTGATGACAGTATAGCATACATTCGGCATGTTGTAAACCGTCTTTATATGAACAGTTTTACGATCGATTTAAGCCACCTGAAAACGACGGGAACTTTCTGATCCAGCAAGGCGATCACCTCCTGTCGGTTGGCGTCCGTGATCGCCTTTGCCTGATACAGCGTTCCGACAGCCTTGCTTTTTCCTATTGCGATCATGGCTCTTGCCTTGTCGCCTATCGCCAAATACTTTCCTATGGACAGAGCGCCGACGGAAAACTCACCGATCGCAATCGCGCCGACGGCTAAAAAGCCGATAGAGATCGCCCCGAACGCAATGACGCCTACGGATATCGCGCCCGCGGCAAGAAGACCGAGCACGACCGAGCCGAGCGCCAAAAGCCCCAAGGCAAAAACGCCCACGGACAAAATGCCCAAAGAGAACAGCCCGACAGACACGACTCCTTTTGCGCAAAGCCCGATCGCAAATATCCCCTTTGCCGTTCTGCCGAGACCGATGTTGATATGCCAGAGCGGCACCCCTCCTATCGTTCGCTTGCTTTTTCGTTCGAAATAGAAACTCCTGAGGTCGAACGGTTTTTTAGGCGCGCGCGTTTCGGGCGCAGGTTTTTCGGGTGTTTCGATTTCGTTCTTTAAAAGATAGTCCATCGAACATCCGTACAGCTCGCCTAAGTGTATCAGCGTATCCGTTTCCGGATATGCCGCATCCGACTCCCACCTGCTGATCGCCTGCCTCGAAACGCCGAGGATCTCAGAGAGCTCCTCTTGCGTGTAGTTGTTTTCTTTTCGTAATTTTACGAGCTTTTCGCCGAGTGTCATAAGCGTAACTCCTTCTGTTCTTGTGCTACTATCATAGCACACCGCGACAAAAAACACCACCGATTTCCGATTGCATTATGTAACCTTTAAGTTGCATTTTCAAAAAATTCGTCAAAAACCGAAAAGTGCATAAATAAAAATCGACAAACCCCTTACGGAATTTGTCGATTTTCGCGCAATGTCTGAAAACAAGGTTCCAACTAACCCTCATTGTTTCCATTATACTTATAATTTTATTATAAGCTATCTGCATACGCTTGCAGAATGTCAATGATTAAATTTTCATTCTCGTAAAAATAGGCATCGGCTAAATCGCATATATTCTCGATATTGCTGTCATCACTGATATATGCTGTGTAAGCCTTGAAAAATTCTGCGAAAAAATCATTCGGCAGAAGCGTTTTTAATGTATTGACATAATGCGTTAAATTCTGAGATTTGTTATCGAAAAAGCAATGATGCCCCTCCCCATTTATTGCGGCGTGGTAATCGAAAAGAATAAAATAATTTTCTTCCAACGAACCATCGGCATACTTATCACATAACAAATTCCATTTTTTCTCTTTTTCCGTTAGAGTGTGCTTTTTCTTTTTACGAAACCCAAAAAACATTCTTCCATTCCTCGTACTGAATTTTTAGGTATAATCAAAACCCTATATAAAACAAAATAGCTTGAATACCAGTTCAAGCTATTAAGACTTGGTGCGGTCGACAGGACTTGAACCTGCATGGTCGCCCACAAGATCCTTAGTCTTGCGTGTCTGCCAATTCCACCACGACCGCTCATCTTTCATAGTATACTAAATTTCCATTTGGTTTGTCAATTGTTTTAAAGCAGAAAGAAAAAGAAAAACGGCACACGCCGAAAACGCATAGAAAAGTTTACGCTTGGGCGCGTGCCGAAATTCATTCGATAAAAGTTAACGCGTTTGGTGGTCGCAGTCCTCGCACGCCTTGGCAAAGGACGCGATGGCGTCTACCGTGCCGTCGACGCCGAGACAGGACGAATTGACGCAGAGGTCGTAGTTCTGCGCGTCGCCCCACGTTTTGCCCGTATAAAAATTGTAGTAGTTCGCGCGCTTTTTATCCGTCTTTCTGATGAGCGTCGCCGCCGTCTTCTCGTTGAGGTCGTAGAGCTTGGCAATGCGTTTTACGCGTTGATCGAAGTCCGCATAGATAAACAAACGAAGCAACGGACGGTCGCTGAGGATATCGTCGGCGCAACGCCCCACGATCACGCACGGTTCGCCGGCAAGGCGCTTGATCGCGTCGGCGGTATAAATAAACAGTTTATCGTCGGTGATGATGTCGTTGAGGT
>JAIEBL010000340.1 GCA_029069015.1 Clostridiales bacterium | reverse complement strand
CCGTTATATCGGCTTGTCCGTCAAAAAAATCGATAGGTGCGTTTGTAATATTACCACGCGCATTCGGCTCTATGCGCTCGCCGCCATACAGTACCGCATGCATGCAAAACGATTCGTCGGTGTATGGCACGTACACTTTGACACCCGCCGCAATCAAGTGCGAAAGAATGCCGCGGGTATCCGCTTCCGTCCTTTGCGACACATAGATAAATGCGCGCCGCATATTCGGATAGAGCGCCAAGAACCGTTCTTCGATTTGCGCATCCTTTTGTGCCCGATCGGTCATCTCTGCCCGTTGCCGTTTGGCGATGATGCGAATTTCCTGCTTAGTCAACATACTCCCGTACCGCTCTGCCCGTAAAGCCCGTTAAAATCTCGTAACCGATTGTGCCGCAGGAAGCGGCGACCGATTCGATACCGTAGGCGTCGCCGATGACCGTTACGCTATCGCCGACCTGCACGTTTAAACCCGTAACGTCCACCATCGTAGCATCCATGCAAACCTGTCCGAGAATCGGACACAGCACGCCGTTTATTTCCACGTAACGCGGTTTGTCGGTTATGCGGCGTATGCCGTCGGCATAACCCGCACCGAGCACGGCAACGATACTGTCCTTTTCCGCCGTATACTCGCCGTACCCGATATGTGTGCCCTTTCTTACCGCCTTTACCGCCGTGACGGTCGTTTCCGCACGAAGCGCAGGTTGTACGCAGGTTTGCCCATACCCGTACAGCGCATATCCTGCGCGCACCATATCCATATGCATATAAGTCGGCAGACGCACGAAGTTGCTGCTCAGGATATGTTTTTGCGGTATATATCTTTCGAAGGGACGCACCGCTTCGCAAAAATGCAAGAACTGTGCGCTCGCCGAAGAAAGCGAATACAAATGAGAAAAAGCACTCTTTACCGTCAAGCGGTAACTGTCGGCAGCCCGAAGAAGCGGTTCAAGCGCTTTTGGATCAGCTCCATAGCGGCTCATCCCCGTATCCACTTTAACGTTTACACGCGTTGCGCCCTGCCGCTTGACGAACGCAGCGCCGACTTCGCTATCGATACACGGCACGATTTGCGGCGTATATAAACCAACCGCATGAAAATCGGGCGCAGAAAGAATATTGATCGGCTTATCGGTAAACCGCGAAAGCGCGTGCGCCTCGGATAAAGTCGCTACGGCAAACTCGTCGGCTTGCGAGAGCGCCCGCATTACAGGGAAGCCGTGCCCGTACGCATCTGCCTTCACGACCGCACAAAGCTTTGCGGGCGTGCACATCTTCAAAGCGGCAAGATTGCGGGAAAGAACCGATAAACGAATGATAAGGCGTAACGCAGCGGTCGTCCTCCAAAAGAATTCTCGCCATCTTTATATGCCCTATACAAGTAGTATGTGACGCATACGCCATGCTTTTGAGCTTTTCTAGGCTCATTTTCGGCATATAAGCGCATCATGACCCGCTTAGTAACATTCTACACCAATTTACGCTTCACGGCAAGCAAATTCGCAAGGATCGTAATTTTTGCGCACTTCCGTTTAATCGTTAATAACGCAAATAGCTGTCAAACGCATTTTCGATATGATTGATTCGCTTGTCTTCGGCGTACACCTCCACCACGTCGAACCGAACGGGCACGTTGAAAAATCTGAACTTTTTAATGTACTGTGCCGCTACTTCGCTGATTTTGCGTTGCTTGTGATAATCAACAGCTTCGGCGGGCGTTCCGAACGCATCGTTTAATCGCATTTTAACCTCAACGAAAACAAGCGTATACCCGTCCGACGCGACGATATCCAGTTCCCCTATCTCGGTGGTGAAATTCTTATGAAAAATTTCGTAGCCGTGCTTTTTCAAATAAGAACACGCTAAGCGTTCACCCGACTTCCCTTTGATTTTATTATCGCGCTTTGCCATTTTTCACTCCGAGTCGTCACCGCTTTCCGTCGCCGCACCGTCCACAAAATTTTTGATAAAGGTCTGTCGGTGAACGGGACATGCGCCGTACTGTTTCAAAGCCTCGATATGCGCCGCCGTACCGTACCCTTTGTTTTTTGCAAAGCCGTACTGCGGATAGGTTTCATCCAATGCGCGCATGATGCGGTCACGCGTGACCTTTGCCACTATGGATGCAGCCGCAATGGAATAACTCGTCGCGTCCCCTTTAATAATGGATTCCATTTTGCAGGGCACGTTCAACCCTTTTACAGCGTCAATCAACAAAAGATCGGGGGGGTTCCCCATTGCCGAAACGGCGCGCTGCATGGCAGCTTTCGTGGCGTTTAAAATGTTTACGGAATCGATTTCCGTTTGGTCCGCCTGTCCTATGCCGACTGCAATTGCCGTGGAAAGAATTTGTTCGTACAACTGTTCACGCCGCTTTTCGCTCAGTTTTTTGCTGTCGTCGATAAAATCAACGGGCGTGTCAAGCGGCATGATCACGCACGCGGCAACTACGGGCCCCGAGAGCGGTCCGCGTCCTGCTTCGTCCATACCCGCCACCGTTAACGGTAAAAAGGCGCGGTCGTGCGCAAATAAACTTTCCGTGCGCTTATGCTTTAATTGCATGACGACTCCTTTGCGTATTCCGACACGCTATCGAGCGTAATGCCGCCCAAACGCCCTCTGCGGAAATCGTCGAGCAGTGCCGACGCGGCACGTTCCGTATCCACCTCACCGCCGCGCAACACGTAGCCGCGCTTTTGAGCGATCGCAAGCAACATTTCCTCGCCACCCGTAGCTTCTGCGCCGTAACGCGTCGCAAAGAGCGTGGAGTCGATCGCGAGCAACTCCTCGCATAGCGAACATGCCAATTCATAGGTATCGGTAATTTCGTCTTTAATGCTGCCGATATATGCAAGGCGACGTGCTACCGTCTGGTCGTTCAGCTTCGGATAGAGCGTTCCCGGCGTATCGAGCACTTCCAAGAAATCGTTTACGCGCACCCATTGCTTGCCGCGCGTTACGCCCGGGCGATTGCCCGTAACTGTTTTCGCACTTCCGCAAAGGTTGTTAATGACCGTGCTCTTCCCCGTATTGGGCACACCGAGCACCATGCATTTTACCGTGGTACGCACGCCCTTTGCCTTATATTTTTCTATTTTTGCGCGGCAAAGGTTCTTGATAGCCGCCAAAATCGGTTGCGACGATTTTGAGGCGGTAGCTCGCATTGTAAACGCCGTTCGGTTACCTTGCGCCAAATACTCGACCCATTGCTTTACGCGCGCCGCATCGCCCAAATCCGCCTTATTTACGGCATATATAACGGGCTTACTTCCAATCAAACGTTCAAAATCGGGATTGATGCAACTGAAAGGCGCACGCGCATCCAAAACGTACACGATACAATCGGTAATACGCAGATTCTCTTCGATCATACGCACGGCTTTCGTCATATGCCCGGGATACCAATTGATCATGTATCGTTTTCCTCTTTCAATAAATCGGGACGGTTCTGCTTCGTGATGCGACGCGCTTCGCTTGCCCGCCACTTATCCACGTTGCCGTGATGCCCGTCAACCAATACGTCGGGAACGGAAAGCCCCATAAAAACACGCGGTCGCGTATATTGCGGATATTCGAGAAGGTCGGCGGAAAAACTCTCGTCTCTTGCCGAATCCTCGCTTCCCAAAACGTGCGGAACGAAACGAAGCAACGAATCGATCGTCACCATGGCGGCAAGTTCGCCACCCGTCAGCACATAATCGCCGATGGAAAGCTCCTCGTCGATACACAAATCGAGTACGCGCTGATCCACGCCCTCGTAGTGTCCGCATAAAAACAGCAAACGCTCGTTTTGCGCCAAAGCTTGCGCTTTTTTCGCCGTCAGTGTTTCGCCTTTGGGCGAAAGATAAATGCGTCTTGCTTCATGTTGCGGGTCTACGGCGGCAATCGCGTCGTAGATGGGTTGCGGCGTCATGATCATGCCTGCCCCACCGCCGTACGGGTAATCGTCGCACTTTAAATGCTTGTCTTTGCTGTATGCCCGAATATCCGTAAGGCGCAAATCGAAGACGCCCGCATCAAGCGCGCGCCCGATGACACTCGTTTTCAAGGGCGCAAACATTTCGGGAAAAAGCGTCAGTACGTCAATCGTCATATACGCAAACCTCTTGCAGTTTTTCCCCGTCGAGCATAATGGTCTTTGCCTGCATATCCGCGCCGAGCAAGAGCCGCTTTAAAAAGGGAAAACGGAATTCTTTGTTTTCCGAGTCCACGGCGCAAAGGACGTCTACCGCACCGTGTTGTAACACGTCGGTCACTTTGCCCAAAGCGTCGCCTTTTTCGGTAAAGAGCGTACAACCGATCAAGTCGGCAATAAAAAACTCACCCTCGTCCAAATCGACGGCGTTTACCCGATCAATCGTTAAGAATTTACAGCGAAGCGATTCG
>JAIEBL010000034.1 GCA_029069015.1 Clostridiales bacterium | reverse complement strand
ATCCATATCTCACTAGGCTACAAGTAGCCAAATTCGTCCACGAAAAAAGGCGTGACTTTGGAAGTGTTAAAAATAACGCAACGACCGTTTTGCCGTTGCGTTTTGTTTTATAGATTGTTTTTATAGTCCGTGCCCCATTCGACCATCGCGTCGAGAATGGGTTTGAGGGATTTGCCGATGGGGGAAAGGGAATATACGACGCGCGGCGGCACTTCGGCAAACACTTCGCGTTCGATAATGCCGTCGGCTTCGAGCGCGCGGAGATTGTCAGTCAGGACTTTTTTGCTCAGCGCGGGAATGCTCTTCAAAAAGTCGGTGAACCGTTGGTCGCCGTTGAAAATCAGATTGCGGATAATGAGCAGTTTCCACTTGTTGCCGATGAGCTGCACGGTGGTGGCAACGGGACATTCGGGTAATTCTTCTCTTGTGAGCATGGCTTTGCCTTCCTTTTTTTCGTTACGTTCAGTATAGCATGACGGACGCAAAAAGTCAATAGTTCAAAAAAGAAACTATGTTACGAATTTATTGCCCGATAATAGAAAAGTAACAATCTTGCCGAGCAAGCGACTTTATATTATAATACGGGTATCAACCGCACGCGGTTGAAATAATGTGAGGAGGAAACGGTCATGACGGCAAACGAAATCTTCGGTACGGCTTGCGGTACGAAAGACCCCGCGCCCGCTTGCGGCGCAAAAGATCCGGCGCCCGCTTGCGGTGCAAAGGATCCTGCACCTGCTTGCGGTGCGAAAGATCCCGCACCCGCTTGCGGAACGCAGGACAAGTAAGTCCTCACGGGGGAGTATTCCCGCAAGGACAGTCTTGCGGGAATATTGCCCTAAATTATCGATTAAAAGGGGAAAGAATGAAACCTTACTTTGCGATACAATGGCATATTACCGACGTTTGCGACCAACGCTGCAAGCATTGCTATATTTTTTCGGAGGGACATCCGCGCCTTATAACGACGCCCATGGACGAACTGAAAAGAACGTATGCCCAAATCAAAGCGTTTTGCGAAAAAATGCAACGAACGCCCTATATCTACCTTACGGGCGGCGACCCCATTTTGCATCCGAACTTTTGGGAATTGCTCGAACTGTTCAAGGCGGACGGTACGCGCTTCTGTATTATGGGCAATCCGTTTCATCTGAGCGACGAAGTCTGCAAACGGATGAAAGACTGCGGCTGCGTCAAGTATCAGCTGTCTTTGGACGGGTTGGAACAAACGCACGATATGTTCCGTAAAAAGGGCTCGTTTCAAACGACGCTCGAAGCGATCGGAATGATCAAGCGGTCGGGAATGTGGTGCGCCGTTATGAGTACGGTGTCCAAGACGAATATGCACGAAATTCCTGCGTTGATCGACCTTGCGGACGAACGCGGCGTAGACGTATTCGCGGTAGGGCGGTATTGCCCGACGAGTACGGAGAAAGCCTACGACGAGAATATTCATATTCCGCCCCTTGCATACAGAGCGTTTTTGGAAGAATGCTGGGAAAAATACGAGCAGCATAAAGATTCAAAGACGACGTTTCAGTTAAAAGACCATCTGTGGAATTTGTTTCTGTACGAAAAAGGCTTGTTGAAAATCCCCGAATGTGATACAATTTCGGATGGGTGCAACTGCGGCAGAAACCATATCACGATATTGCCGAACGGCGATATATACGCTTGCCGCCGTATGGAAAGCAAGGTCGGGAACGTAAACGAGAGCAATTTGTACGACGTCTGGAACGGCGAGACCATGGATGCGTACAGACAGTACGACAAATTCACAAAATGCAGCAAATGCGAATTGAAAAATATTTGTCGCGGTTGTCCGTCCGTTACCTACGGCTATACGCACGATATGTACGACGCAGACCCGCAATGTTGGAAGGAGATAAAATAAATGGATGCCCAAACCTGTTTAAAGAAAATGCAATACGTCGGCGTGCTTGCGTTTGCTACCGTTGACGAAAACGGCGGACCGCAAGTCCGCAATATAAGCGCCGTTCACTACGACGAAAATTCATTCTACTTTTTTACGGCGCGCGGCAAGGAGCTCACCAAACAGTTGTTGCGCGACAGCCGTATTCAAACGTTGGCTTATACGAAGTATAACGAAATGATCAGGCTTGCGGGCTATGCCGTGCCCGTGCCCGAAAGCAGACAGCGTGCGTGTATTGACAAAATCTTCGAGGAACAACCGTATCTTGCCAACGTATATCCGAACGATACGCGCTACGTGGGTATCATCTTTGAAGTGAAAGATGCCGATATCGAATACTTCAATCTGGGCGTAAATCCCATATTCAGAGAAACTTACACGATAGGAAAGGGAACGGTCAAGCAAAAAGGGTATAGCATAACGGAAAAATGTATCGGATGCGGCAAGTGCGCAAAAGTCTGTCCGCAAAGGTGTATCGAAAAAGGAGCGCCGTACCGTATAATCCATACCCATTGCTTGCATTGCGGCAACTGCTACGAACAGTGTCCCGTTTCGGCGATCGAGCGTTTGTAAGGAAGTAACGGTATGAATCTTTCGGAAATCATAAAAAGCCGTCGTTCTGTCCGCAAATATACGGACGAGCAAATACCCAAAGAACATTTGGAAAAAATCATCGAAGCGGGGCTGTGCGCCCCGAACGCGGGCGGCAGACAGGGGACTGTCATCGTCGGTATTCATAATAAGGAGCTTACGGAAGTCGTCGGTAAACTCAATCTTGCCCGTTTCGACAGAGAGCGGCTCGAAGGCTCGTACGTGTCCAAAGAACAGCCGAGCATCATCGACGATCCAAGCATGAAAAGCGGCTTTTACGGTGCGCCGTCGGTGTGCGTCGTGTTTGCCGAAAAGAACTTTCTGTATAGTATTCCCGACGCATTTTGCGCCGCCGAAAATATGGTCTTGCAAGCGACCGAACTCGGCATATCGTCCTGCATCATTGCGCGCGGCGAAGAAACGTTCGATAACGAATACGGCAATAAGCTTCTGAAAGATTGGGGCGTCCCCGAAACTTATATTGCGCGCTGCTTTGTGATTTTGGGATATATCGACGGGCAGCCGCCGCACGCAAAGCCAATCAATCAAAATAGGCGTAAAATTGTAGGATAAGCGTATGATCATTTCTACGGGCATGAGAACGGATATACCCGCGTTCTATTCAAAATGGTTTCTTAACAGAGTGCGTGAAGGGTTCGTCTGCGTGCGCAATCCCTATTATCCCAATCAGGTCACGAAGTACAACCTTTCGCCCGATCTCGTGGACTGCATGGCGTTTTGCACCAAAAACCCGATCCCGCTCATTCCGCACTTGGACGAACTGAAGGCGTACAGACAGTTCTGGTTTATAACGATAACGCCGTACGGCAAAGATATCGAGCCGAACGTGCCCGACAAATCGGAGATCATCGAAGCGTTCAGAACCATATCGTCCCGCGTGGGCAAACAGGTGATAGGGTGGCGATACGATCCCGTATTTTACGGTAACGGATTTGATTTACAGCGGCACGCCCACGAGTTTGAAAAGTTGGCGGTCGCGTTGAACGGTTTTACCGACAGCTGCGTTTTGAGTTTTCTCGATCTGTACAAAAAAGTGCAACGGAACGCCCCCGGTATTTATCCGCCGAATATCGAGGAACAAAAGCTACTCGGCAAGCGGTTAGCCGAAATCGCCAAGGAAAACGGCATTACGATCCGTACTTGCTGCGAGGGAACGCATCTTGCCGAATACGGAATCGACGTAAGCGGCTGTCAGACGAAAGAAGTGATCGAACGCGCGATCGGAGAAAAGTTATCGATTCCCGAGAGGAAAAGCCAGCGCGGCGTTTGTAACTGTCTGCTCGGCAAAGATATAGGCGCGTACGATACTTGCGGGCATTTGTGCAAATACTGTTATGCGAATATGGATAAAGCGCTTGTTTTAAGGAATATGCGACTGCACGATCCCGATTCGCCTTTTCTGATAGGCAATCGTCAAAGCGGCGATAAAATAACCGAAGCAAAGCAAGAAAGTTTTATAAAAAGGCAGACGAGTTTATTTTAATGAAGAC
>JAIEBL010000339.1 GCA_029069015.1 Clostridiales bacterium | reverse complement strand
GCCCAAAGCGGCAGCAAGGCGAAGCGAAACCACGATTTCGTCCCCTTTGAAAACCGCCATTTTGATATTGGTATTGCCGATATCGATTCCAAGTAGCAAAGCCGATTTCTCCTTTTATTCCGCTCCCCCCGAAGGTACCGCAGGTTCGCTTTTTTCGTCCGCACTATCCGTAAGCGGTTCGTTTTCGGCAGAAGCAACGACGACGCTCTCTTCCTGCCGTTTGGTTTTGGGCATATAATCGGGTAAGCGCAATGCGCGCCCCGCCGTCACGGCAAGCGGCGTTACGACGAGCAAAGCTACGCCGAATTCGATCGCCGCCGAAATCATGGTCTGCGTTAAAAACACGGCGCGCGTAGCCGCCCCGAACGCATTGCCGCCGAAAAGCAACAAGCAAGGCACGACGGTCGCGGTGTTGAGAAGCGCACCCGCACCGCACGCAATCATGACGGGCAGCACGCGGGCGACTTTTCCCTCTTTGTTTTTCGTGGCCTTACGCAAAAGCACGTATATGCCGCGGCAACCGAGCACCGAAATAAGGCGCGGCAGTATGGGCATCCACGGGTTATGCGTAAACGCGATCGCTACGGGCGAAGGTGAAATGAACGCATAGCAAAGACTGAGCACCCCGAAAAACAGCCCTTCGCCCAAGCTGATTTTCCAATCGCGCGTGACGCAGGTAAAGAGCACGGGGATAAAAAATACGTACGGAAAGAGTTCCAAAACGGCGGTAAGCGCAAACGTGACCGCCATTACGCAAATCGTTTTTACGTGTGATTTCATGTCGTTTCTCCGCTCGACTTTTCCTTCCGCGGTTTTCACCGCACTCGGAAATAGTCTGCTTTGTTTTCTTTTTACTTATGCTGGCGTTTGCCCCAAACAGGCAATACGTCGCGTTTTTATTCTTTATATTATATAGAAAGCGTTTATTCCTTTTTGGCGGGCGCTTTTTTGCGCGCAGCGGGCTTTTTTGCCGCGGGCTTCTTTTCTTTGTCCGCTTTGTCCGCTTTTTCGGTCTTCGTGGCTTTTTCCGCTTTCGCCGCTTTGGTCGCCGACTGCCCCGCCGCCAATTTGGGCTGCGCTTCGGCCAGCAACGGTTTCGTAAAGTCGTTTTCGCCCGGTTTGAGCTTACCTTGCTCTATGCCGTAGATGGCAAACAGCAATTCGTTCGTGGGCACGATGCCGTCTTCGTCCAAAAGATTTTTGCGCGACCAATACAGCGCGCTGAGCGCTTTGAAGCGTTCTACGTCCGTTCCTTCGTGGATCAAGCGGTGGCAATGCGGGCAAAGCGCCACGTAGTTCGACGCCCGCTCGATGCTCACGTTGAATTCACCCGCATAGTCGCGCGGAATCAGTTGATGGATTTCCAAGTACGGATGCCCGCTCTCGCGGCTCGTAAAGTAACGGCAGTGGTTCACGTCGTCGAGCGCGCAACGGTAGCCGTTTTCGGTTTTTGCACCGATCGAAAACATGGTGTTGACTTTGATCAGCAAATCGACCGTTTCGGTCGTGGTATAGTCGAGCGGATCGACAATGGCTTTTTTGAGCTCTTCTTCGTTGAACTTCTCGCCCGTCGTGCCCAAAAACTTATCGTCGTAGTTAAGGCCCGTATAGAATTCCTGCATATCCGAAAACAGATTGAGGTACGTCATGCGGAACACGTCTTCGTACATCATGATAAAGTTCATCACGCGTTTTGCGTTCAGGCGGAAGAAACGCGTATACGCCTGCTCGAAAATATCGAGCATGTCTTCCAGGCTGATGGGATGACTGTTCTTGATGTAGTGCGCAAAGAACAGAATCTTCGCTTCGTCCAAAACCGTCACGCAATCGTTGAGCGCGTTGGGCGAGAATTTGGACGTTACGAGGCAGGTATACCGCCCTTTGGAATAGTTGTCGATAATGTATTCGTGCAATTCGTTCTTCTCGAACTCGCTACTCTCGCGGTACGCCGACAAAAATGCGGGGTCTTCCATAAAGGTCAGCATCATTATGTATTCGGTGCGCAGAAACTCCTCCATCGTGACGTCGTGCACGTTGAAGAGATAGATGAGCGCGTTGTACGCCTGCCCGATCGAGTAGCCCGCTTCGCTCCACTTGGAAAACACGTAGTCGGTACGCGCAAAGATATAGTTGGTTTTAAGCGCGAAGTACGAATCGGCGATGAACAGAAAGTCCACGAACCAACGGTCGGACGGGTTCAGCTTTTCGCCCAAAAACTTTTCGTACACTTCGCCCTTTGCCGTCAGGACGAGCTCGCCGCCCTTGTTATGGAAAAGCTTGGTTCGAAGCAGGTTTTCGAAAAGCGTTTTGCCTGTTCGGGGCTGTCTTCCACGTACTTTTTCCGCTCTTCGTCGGTCATTTCGCATAGCTTCTTAAACGTAGCGAAGCCGTCTTCGAATTTGTGCAAATCGCGGAAGTTGGTGGTAAAATCGAAAAGGTACAGATTTTCCTTTTCGTCGCGTATCAGATTCTGCCAATTCTTTTCACCGTTCTTTTCAAGATACAGATCCAATAAAGACATAAGTTCCTCCCCTTACGCAGCAAGCTGCGGTGTGATTATTTCTTCGGAAAAAGCGCCCGTGCTATATTCCGTACTGCACGTTATGCGAATGGGCGTGTCTTTGATCGCCTGTATGGGACGCTCCCATGCAATCGTTTCAAACGTTTCCGTAACCGAGCGCAGCCCGTTACGGTCGGACGTAATTTCCACTTTAATGCGCGTGTTCGACGAAAAAAAGTCCGGGTTTAAAAAATATTCGTAAATTCGGGTGTCAGCCACGGGCGTATACCACGTTTTGAACGTGTAGTTCGCCGCAAAAGCGTCAAAAAACGCCTCGCCGTGCCCCGCTACGTCCACGATCCCCGTCATGCAGTACGTATTTCTCTCTTTCTGCCCCGTAAACGAGGAAAAAAGCGTCAAATCGTACGGAACGACCCTTTGCAGGTTCGCGTCGAAGCACCGTCTGCTGTCGTCCAGATATTCGGCGCGGTCGGCGTATACCTTTTCGGGCGTAACGGGCTCGTCGAGCTGCTCGCCTTCGTCGTCCATGTGCACGTAAAAAAGCGTGCCGTCCGCATAAATCTCGCGCGAGTACGGCGCGTACTTCGGGCGGTTGGTCGGGCTGTCAAATGCGTATACGTGCCGGAGCGTGCGTTGCGAACGCACGACGCCGTTTTTGTTCTCGTATTTATATTCCTCGACCTCGTTCGTCGGATAGTAAGGTCTGCCGTGCGGGTCTTCCGCCGTAAGGGCGTCGCCCGATACGTGAATCGTGCTGGTGCGCGTAAAGGTTTGTACGGCGTCGAAGTCGAACGCCTGCCCGTTTGGATATATGCGCGCGTACTCTTCGGTCGCCGATGCGGGATCGAAGGGCGGTTCGTCGCCACGACGGCAAGCGCAAAGAACGGATGCGGCAAGCAACAGCGAAATTAAGAGCGCACCGACCTTCTTCACAACAAAAACCTCCACACGATTTCATAATATAGTATACCATTCAAACGCATCAAAAGCAAGCGGTTTTCACAAAACAGGCAAAAAAACGGACTGTCGGGGACAAAAAAACAAGACCCTCCGTTTTCGGAGAGCCTGTTTCGTACGTTTTTCCTTTTCTCGGGGAGAATTCTGCTTACTTGCAGCAATTATCCCTTCCGCCGCCGCAGCAGCAATTCAGCAATAAGTACCACATAAACAAATCGGAGCAGTCACAGCCTTTCTTTTCGTAGCAGCCGCATCCGTTGTCATGCTTGCCGCAGCCGCAGCAGCAAAGGAGCAGAATGATAAGGAACATATCGTTCCCGCAGTTGTTGAACATGGTTTTGCCTCCTTTTTCGATTTTTAGGGTTTCCCGTCGTTCCCCGCTCCGCAGTCCCCGCCACCGGTTGCAGATTCCGCGGAGCAAAGAGGCGACGTTTCTTCTTTGGAATCCTTGCGTTCTTCGTGCGTTCGCTTTATCTTTTGCGAGGGAGCAGTCGGATCCGAACTCCGTTTGTAGAGGTGCCTCTACTTTATAATATGAACCAAACGCAAGCGCGTGATAAATAAATCTTGCAACTATGATTTGCTTGACAAATCGTAAAAAAAACCGTACTATTTAGAAAAAACAAAACACGGAGAAATCGCGTTATGAAACTCACAATGGATAAACTCGTTGCGCTGTGCAAAGGCAGAGGCTTCGTTTTCCCCGGCAGTGAAATCTACGGCGGGCTTGCCAACGCCTGGGACTACGGTCCACTCGGCGTGGAACTGAAAAACAACGTCAAAAAAGCTTGGTGGCAGAAATTCGTGACCGAATCCACCACCAACGTGGGCGTGGACTGCGTCATCCTTATGAACACGAGCGTCTGGAAGGCAAGCGGACACGTGGGCGGCTTTTCCGATCCTCTGATGGACTGCCGCTCCTGCAAGACGCGTCACCGCGCCGATAACCTCGTAGAAGACTACATTGCGCGCAAGAAAAAGGACGTTAAAATTGCGGGATGGAGCAACGAACAGCTGCAATCGTATATCGAAGAGAACAGCATTCCCTGCCCCGTCTGCGGCAAATCGGATTTTACGCCCATTAAAAAGTTCAATCTTATGTTCAAAACCTTTCAGGGCGTTACCGAAGATTCGGCAAGCACGGTCTACCTTCGCCCCGAAACGGCGCAAGGCATTTTCGTAAATTTCAAAAACGTGGTG
>JAIEBL010000338.1 GCA_029069015.1 Clostridiales bacterium | reverse complement strand
ATACTTCGGTTGTGAAGGTAGTGGGCTCTTTGTTTGTACACTACCTCAAAAAAACAAAATTCGATAAAAATCGGGAAGGACATGCAAAAGCTCTCATTTTTCGACATATACTATACGGTCGTCTTTTACGACGCGGCGCAAAAAGGTCGATCGGCGGCGACCTTTTTAAGTTGCCCAAAGGGTATAGATATGATTTTCGAGAGCTTTTTGACGTTTTTAAGCAAGGTATTCTGTTTTACGTCCTACGTGAACAACGCGGGGTCTTTTCCGCAACCGTTGACGGCGGAAGAAGAGCACGACTGCCTTATCAAGGCGCGGCAAGGCGACGGCGCGGCGCGTGAAAAGCTGATCCGCCATAATCTGCGGCTCGTTGCGCATATCGTGAAAAAATACAGCAACGCGGGCGAGGCGGACGATCTGATTTCGGTGGGGAGCATTGGGCTCATCAAGGGGATCGAAACGTTCGAGTACGGCAAGGGCAGTCAGCTTGCGACCTACGCTGCCAAATGTATCGAAAACGAGATCTTAATGTACATACGCGCCAACAAAAAGCACCGAAGCAATGTGAGCTTATCCGAATCGGTGGGCGTGGATAAAGAAGGCAACGAAATCACGCTGATGGATATCCTGCCTGTGAAAGAGGACAGCGTTTTTAAAAAAGTGGAATCGGGCATTTTGCTCGAAAAGGTTTTGAAGGTCATTGATACGACGCTTTCGGGGCGCGAAAAGCAAATCGTTTGCCTTCGGTACGGCATCGGATATCCGCGCTGTTATACCCAACTCGAAATCGCCGACAAGCTCAACATTTCCCGTTCGTACGTTTCGCGTATCGAAAAGAAAGCGGTGGGCAGGGTGGCAAAGACGCTCAATGCCAGAGAAGAGCCCTAAGATAAAGCGCCGCCGCATCGCCAAGGGGGGTAGTCCTATTTGACAATAGCGGCGCAACTGTGGTAAAATATTCTATATAATGTATGGGACAACCTTTGCGTAGAAGTGCTTGATGGCTAATTACTTTATTAAAATTTTTTTGGAAAAAGTAATGCTGAAATTTTGGGGTAAGAATGCAGAATAAAGATATTTTGTCACGAGTTGTAGGGACGTTGAAACACGGTAGATTTTATGGCGACAAAAAGAAGCATATTTTTATTATATATGGAATATTAGCAAGCTTTTGTGTGCTTGGAGCAGTTTTTAATCTTGTTTTGGCCTCTATGGATCGTGCGCGTTCTTCACAGCCTATGCCTATGTTGGAATTTGTGTTTGGTGCCGTGCTCGTAACGATTTGCTTATTATTGCCGGTAATCATAGCAGGGCTTTCGATTTTGCACAATGAAAAAATACGCAAAGAATTGATTTTGTGGGTAGAGGATGCAATAGAAACTGATGCCTACGCAAAAGAAATAGGCAGGCAGTTTCCGGCATTCTCTCCCGCAATAGTTAAAATTCGGGTAAGCTTCAAAATAAATGGAATGCAATTTTTGCGTGAAAGTATTGCCGGTCCGATAGGCGCATTTTCTTGGCAAAAAGGACATCAGGCTATTTGGAGAAAATACGCCAACAGAAGCATTCAAATTTTGTATTCTCCAAAATATGATCAGGTTATGGTGCTAAAAGACCACAAAAAAACAAAACAGTAAAAACATTCATGCAATAATTGTAGAACTGCTTGCTCGGTACCGCCAATGCTGTGTGCATCAAAAAACATAATATAGCCCCTCAGTACAGCGGTTTTTTTAAATGTAGCCCATGAAAGATACGCTATTAAGCGTACTTTTTTAAGCGTGTCGACTTCAAAGCATTAAAATTGCGAAAGGAAAATTTTGCGCATGTTGCTTGCCAAACGGGGAAGAGCGTGCTATACTGTTACGCGAGATGACCGAACGGTTACGAGCGCGGCGGTATAGCGATATGCCGTCCTCCGCACGAGGAAAGTCCGAACACCACAGGGACGGAATGCCGGCTAACTACCGGTGAAGGCGACTTCAAGGAAAGTGCAACAGAAATAAACCGCCCGTGCCAAACGGGCAAGGATGGAAAGGTAGGGTAAGAGCCTACCGCTTCGGCGGCGACGCCGAGGGCTATGTAAACCCCATTCGGTGCAAGATAGGGAGCTATGGTTTGTCCCGACCGCTTCCGTACTCGCTTGACTTTTGCGGCAACGCAAAGGCTAGACAGATAACCGTTCTCGACAGAATTCGGCTTACAGGTCATTCTCACCATTTAAACGGTACGCTATTTAAGGCGTGCCGTTTACTTTTTGGAAAAACGGACACAATTTTCGCATGGAAATTTTTCTTTGTGTTACGATTGCCGCCCTTGCTGCGGCGTACTTTTTGCGTGCGGCGTTGCGTCCCGCGTCACCCGCCTTTTTGCCCAAGGGCATTTTGCCGCGCGATAGGCTCGGTTACATGCTCTCCATGCTGGCTTTCACCTCCAAAAAGGCGGAAAGAGGGAACGGGCTCAGCCCGAAAAGCGCCTACCGTTTGTTAAAGCGCGCGTACCGCATGATCGGTAAAAAACAGCCCGACGCGCGGTTTTTGTGCGAAAAGACGCTGTACGATAATTTTTACGCCGTCGATATGCTAAGCGGCACATTTACGCGTGCCCTCCCGCACGTTTCGCGTATGCCTCGCATCTATGCGTTTTGCGAACTGTTCGTAAAGAGTACGGGCGGCGTCGTTACGCGCGAGGCACTGGCGCGCGCGGTACGTACGTATTCGGCGGAAACGCCGCTTTGCTTTCGGGAGCTTGCCGCACTCGAACCCGTCTTAAAGATCGCGCTTTGCGAGTATTTGGCGATCTACGCCAAAAAGCTGATCCGCATTAACGAGAACGTAGAGCGGGGCGAAGCGGACGGGCGCAAAAAGCGGGTGTGCTATCCGCTACTGCGTTCGGCGGCGTACGTTTTCGGTTATCGGAAAGTAAACGCTGCGCCCTTTGCCGAAGCGCGCTTTTCGCCCGACGCCGAGCGGGAGCGGCAGAATGATTTTATAGAGAAGCTTGCAAAATACAACGCGCGTATCACCGCGGCGACGCAATCGCTCCATGCGCTCGCGGGCGTCTTTTCGCACGATCTGGTGCTTTCCTTGTGCGAAGCGGACGGCGTGCTCTCGGCGGGCGACGAAACGTACGGGAAACTTTCGTCCGCTACGCGGTATCTGTATTTGTCGCGCATAGGAAAGGAAGCGGCAAAGCGAAAATGCGGCGAAGCCGGTTTTGCGCGCGAGGTCCTTCTGAAAGCCGCTAAGGAAGGAAAGGATATTTCGTTCTTTCTTCTGCCGCACGCAAAAGGCAAGGGGGCGGCGAGGGCTTACGCGGGTATAAACGTCGTGCTTTGGCTTGCGGCGGCGGTCATGCTCATTGCTTTTTTCTCCCTTCGCGGTCTGGTGGTCGCGCTCGTCGGCTTGCCGATTTTCGTACAAATCGCAAGCGCGGTGTGCCGCAAAGTGATTGGGTGCTTCGCGTGGCGGCGTCAGTTGCCCGCCTACGACGAAAAAGCGCTGTCGGTAGGCGAACACGCGACGGCGATCTTAATGCCTTGCTACGCCTCGTCCGTGGGCGATATCGAGGACTGTTTTTCGCGCTTTACCGCCGTTATGGCGCTCAACCGCGATCCCGTATTTTCGTATTGCCTGCTATTCGATTATCCGCAAAGCAAGGGGGTGGAAGACGAGCGCGACGGGGCGCTTACCGCTGCGATACAAAGGTTATTCGCCGAACTGCCACCCGAGCAAAGAGTGCGTACCTGCGTGCTCGTGCGGAAGCGTGCGCGCGTAAAGCAGGACGATATATACCGCGGCTACGAAAAAAAGCGGGGCGCGGTGATGGATTTTGCGGCGTACGTTTTGCGGGGCGAGGGCGAATTTGCGGTCAAGCTGGGAGATATCCGCGGCGTAAAATATGCCGTCACGCTCGACTCGGACACGGCAACCTACGACTGCGCCGCGCTCGTTGCGGCAAAGGCGCACCCGTACAGTCAAGACGTCGCGGTGCTTACGCTGAACTGCAAGGCCGCCGAAAAGCGTACGCCGTTTGCGCGGCTGTTCGGCGGGGAAACGGGCCCTGGACTCTATCGGCAAAAAGCGTTTGAGCCGTATAACGATGTTTTCGGCGTGGGGAATTATACGGGAAAGGGCATTTTCGATATCGCCTTGTTCGACGCGCGTCTGAA
>JAIEBL010000337.1 GCA_029069015.1 Clostridiales bacterium | reverse complement strand
GCCGCGTGCGACTGCGGCGTAGCTTTGCGCACCGTAAGCGTGGCGTTTAAAAGCAGCACGCCCTGCTCTTCCCAACCGAGTAACGTCCCCGAGCGCGGCATTTTTATCCCGAGGTCGGATTCGATTTCTTTGTAAATATTGATAAGCGAGGGCGGAAGCGGTATCCCTTCGTTGACGGCAAACGCAATGCCGTTCGCTTGCCCGTCGCCGTGGTAGGGGTCTTGCCCCAGAATCAAAACTTTTACGCTATCGTAGTCCGCCATTTCGAGTGCGCGGAAGATATGGTCGTACGGCGGAAAAACCGTATGTTCCCGATATTCCTCGTCCACCTTTTCGGTAAGCGATTGAAAGTACGGCGCCTGAAATTCCTTTTGCAGAACTTCGTCCCAACTGTTTCCTATTTTTTGCATGTTATTTCTCCGTATTTCATTTTACCACAACAAGAGAAAAAATGCAAGATTTTTATGCGGGTGCATATTTTGCGCAAAAAACCGCAAACTAACCTCGTACAAAAGATAAAAACCTTTCCGTTCGGGTTGCCCTTTTGCCGACGGAAAGGTTTTTCTTTGTTACTTACGTACTTATAAAAGCACCCTACGCTCTATACGAAATTAACGGCTTTATTCATAATTTCGATGAGCGTCGCATCTCTTAACGAATAGAAGGAAATTTTTCCCTGCCGCCGCACCTTGACCGCGCCGATAGAGCGCAGATTTTTCAGTTGGTGCGAAACGGTGGTCTGATTGATGCGCAAAGAAAGACTCAGATCGGTGACGCACATTTCCGAAATACTAAGCGCCGAAATGATTTTCAGGCGGGTATTATCCCCAAGCGCGGCAAAAAAGTCACTTATGGAAGTCAGCGCTTCGTCACGCGGCACGAACTGTTTGATCAGTTCAAGCGTCTTATAGTCGATGAGCAAGCGTTCATTCATCTTTCGCCCCTCCCAAAACGAACCGTCGGAATGCAATAAAATTGCACGCATATTCGCCATTCTTATGCATATAGTTTAATATACGCATATGCGGCAAAGCAACTGAAAAGATTGCCGCAAAACCGCGAAAATCGGAGCGAAATTATGAATCAAGACGAAATTTACAATCTGCTTCTGCTGCTTCTGCTCATGAGCAACGACAGCGCGCGCAACGACCGCAACGACCGTAGCGACCGCTCCTGCTCGCAATCGAACAGAGGCGCGGTAAACGACATCATTTTGGCGGCTATGCTGCTGAAAAGCTGCAACGGCTCCTCCGACGACAACAACCGTTGCAACAATAACAACACGACCTTTTAAATACGAAAACCGCCTGCAAGCACAAACGCAAGCAGGCGGCTTTTTTATTGTACGAATTATTTTTGCGCCTACATCTTTTCGGGCGCTTGAATGAGAAGAAGCGATAAGCCGTTTTTAAGTACGTTTTTCACTGCGCTTGTCAAGAGCACGCGGGCGTGCGTCGTCCTCTCGTCTTCCGTAATGACGCGATGGTCGATATAGAAGCGGTTGAAAGCCTGCGCCAAATCGAGCAAGTACCGCGCTAACACGCAAGGCTCGTACTTTTCCGCCGCATCTGCCACCACGGCATCGAACCGCGCCAGATACGAAAGGACGTCCACCGTTTCGTCGTCGCAAAGATAGCCGCCGTCCTCTTTCGTCGGTTTTACGCTCTTTCCGTACTTTTCCAAAATGGACGCGCAACGTGCATGGGCGTATTGCAGGTACGGCGCGGTTTCGCCCTCGAAGGAAAGCGCTTTATCGTAGGAAAACACCATGTCTTTGATGCGGGCGGTAGAAAGCGCCGAAAACACGATTGCGCCCGTTCCCACGCACTCCGCCACCTTTTCCTTATCGGCAAGCGACGGATTCTTTTCGGCGATCACGGCGTTTGCCTTTTCTACGGCTGTGTCGAGCACGTCTTTTAAGAGCACAACGTGCCCTTTACGCGTGGAGAGAGCGCCGCCCTCCAAGCTGACCATACCGAAGGGAACGTGCACACACTTATCCGCCCACGGCTTGCCCATTTTTTCCAAGACCTTGAAAACCTGCTTAAAGTGAAGGTTCTGCTGATACGCCACTACGTACAGGCATTTATCGAACGCGTACGTATTCTGTCGATAGATTGCCGCCGCCAGATCGCGCGTGGCGTAAAGGCTCGCACCGTCTTTTTTGAGAATCAGGCAGGGCGGCATATCGCAGTCGTCGAGATTTACGACCAGCGCCCCGTCGCTCTCGGTAAGAAGATTTTTTGCTTTCAGCTCGTCGATAACGGGCGTCATTTTGTCATTATAGAAACTCTCGCCCGCATACGAATCAAACGCGATGCCGAGGCGGTCGTAAATCGTTTGCACTTCGCTGAGCGTGATTTCCTTAAACCAAGTAAAGAGCGCAGTTGCGTCTTTGTCACCCGATTCGATCAGTTTAAAATAGTGCCGCCCCTCTTCGTCGAGTGCGGGGTCGTTTTCCGCCTCGGCGTGGAATCGAACGTACAGCTCCGTCAGCGCCTGCACGCCGCGCTTTTTAACGTCTTCGGGATTTCCCCAGCGCTTGTACGCCGAAATGAGTTTACCGAACTGCGTGCCCCAATCGCCCAAATGGTTGATACCCACCGCCTTGTAGCCGAGGTAGCCATAAATGCGGTACAGCGACCCGCCGATCGCCGTTGTCAGCAGATGCCCGATATGGAACGGCTTTGCAATATTGACCGACGAATAGTCGAGTACCACCGTCTTCCCGTTGCTTTTTTTATGGGAAAAAGTTTCGCCTCGCCCCAAAATATCGCAAAGCGAATCGTAGGCAAACTGCGAACGGTTGAGTTTGAAATTGAGATACCCCGAAACGCTTTCCACACTTTCCACGCAAGCCGGCAGCGTAATTTCGGCTTTGAGCTTATCAGCGATCGCTACGGGCGAAAGGCGAAGGCTCCGCGAAAATTTAAAGCACGGCAAGCAGTACTCGCCGTTTTCTCTCTTGGGCGGTACGGCGATAGACGCGTAGATCTCTTCTTCGCTTACGCCCTCGATTTTAATGGCTTTTGCAATTTCTCTTTTATAATCCATACGTAAATTTTCCTATGCTCTTACTTTGCTTACCGCCCCGTTTCGCGGCGTTGTTTTTTATACGTTGAAGCGGAAAAGCACCACGTCGCCGTCGTGCATCACGTATTCCTTACCTTCGCTACGCACCTTACCCTTTTCCTTTGCGCCGTTATAGCCACCGTAGGCAATGAGCTCTTCGTACGGTACGACCTCGGCGCGAATAAAGCCCTTTTCGAAATCGGTGTGGATCTTGCCCGCCGCCTGCGGCGCTTTCGTTCCTTTCTCGATTGTCCAGGCACGAACTTCTTTTTCGCCTGCCGTCAGAAAGCTGATAAGCCCGAGGAGCGAATACCCCGCTTTGATCACGCGGTCGAGTCCCGACTCGGTAAGTCCCATATCCTTTTGGAATTCCAAGCGGTCGTTCTCGTCAAGCTCGGCGAGCTCTTCTTCCGCCTTGGCGCAAATCTCGATCGTTTCCGCGCCCTCGGCAGCGGCGTGTGCGCGCACTTTCTCCACGAAGTCATTCGGCTTCCCTATATCCGCCTCGGCAATGTTCGCGCAGTAAATGACGGGTTTCGACGTCAAGAGAAAGAAGTCCCGCATGCGCTCTTTATCGTCTTCCGAGAGCGTGAGCGTGCGCGCCGTTTTCCCGCTCTCCAACGTCGCCTTGATGCGCCTCAAAAGGTCGGCCTCTTCGGCGTACTTCTTTTCGCCGCACTTTACGTATTTCTCGGCTTTGTCCAAACGTTTTTCCACCGTTTCGAGATCGCTCAGAATCAGCTCGTAGTCGATGATTTCGATGTCACGCACGGGGTCTACGCTTCCCTCTACATGGATCACGTTCCCGCCCGAAAAGCAGCGCACCACGTGCACGATGGCGTCCACCTCGCGAATGTGCGAAAGGAATTTATTGCCTAAGCCCTCGCCCTTAGACGCGCCTTTAACGAGCCCCGCGATATCAACGAATTCCAAAACCGCGGGCGTTATCTTTTTGGTGTTGTACAGTTTTCCCAATACGTCCAACCGATCGTCCGGCACAGGGACGACGCCCACGTTCGGCTCGATGGTGCAAAACGGGTAGTTGGCACATTCTGCGCCCGCCTTCGTGATTGCGTTAAAAAGTGTGCTCTTTCCCACGTTGGGGAGTCCTACGACACCAAGTTTCATTCCGCTCGTTTTCCTTATGCTTATTCTTTTTGTAGCGTGCGAGCCCGAAGTTTGCTCCGAAGCATCGCATCGGATTTATTATAATACTTTGGGCAAAAGTTTGCAACCAAAAAAGCCCGCACAATAAAATTTGTGGGGCTTTTCGTTTTCCGTCGTTTACTTTTTTAACGATACAATCTGATGCGCGGTTGCGGCACGGGTTCACTTTCGCCGTAATTGCTTTCGGTCACGTACGCCGCAATGATCTTTTTGAGTTCGCGGTTATACGCCGCATTGAGCGCGTAATACTCTTCCTGCATTTTGCACGCGTCGTTTTGCAGCTTGTCCAATTTTTCTTTCAGCTCGAACATCGCGGAAAACCTTTCGTCGAGCGCGGCTTTAAGCGACTCGTAGGTGCTTTTCGTATTGCTCTCGCCCTCTATGCGGTAGTCGCCGTCCACCGAACGGACAATCGTCTTCCCCGGAATCGCGGGCTCGATCCTTTCAAGCTTGGTCGGTTCTTTCACGGGGGCAAGCGCCGCAAGCAGCGCAAGCGTCACACATTTAATCATATCGAAACACCTCTCTTTTTTTACCCTCTGGGTTGATATGACTAGTATGCGCCGCCAATGGAAATTTATTCCGTTTTTTCTTCTTCCGCCAATAAGAACGATACGCGGTCGCCGTTTACGCCCGCTACTTTTATCGTAAGTGTATCGCCGAGCTTAAAGGAAGACGACGGACTGTCTAAGCGGAACAAGTCGGCGTTGAAGACATAGCCGCTCCCAGGAAGGTTTTCGGTGCGGATAAGCCCCTCGACGGTGTTATCGAGTTCGACGAAAATGCCCCACTCCGTAACGCCCGAAATAACGCCCGTATAAACGCTACCGATTTTGCTTTCCATGAACTCGGCTTTCTTTAAGTCGTCGGCTTTGCGTTCCGCGCTTTCCGCTGCCCGCTCACGCTCGGAAGAGATCTTCGCAACCTCGCCCACGACGCCGGCAAACTTTTTCACGCCCTCGCCGCGCAGATCCGCTTTGATGATGCGGTGGATCATAAGGTCGGGATAGCGCCGAATGGGCGACGTAAAATGACAGTAATAGGGCGCGGCAAGTCCGAAGTGCCCATGGTTAACGGGTTCGTAGGTCGCCTTACTCATACTGCGCAGCGTAACGCGGTTCACGACGCCCGCAACGCTCTTATCGAGCGAAGCAAGAAAGCGCGCAAAATCAAGCGGTTGCGGCGCGTTCGCGTTTCCTTTAAACGTAAGACCGAGCGCGGAAACGAAGTTTACGAGCCGCTCCGTCTTTTCGGGCGGGGGCGGCATATGCGCACGGAAGACGAACGGGAAGTCGTCGCGCGCATACCGCTTTGCCACCGTTTCGTTTGCCGCAAGCATGAACTCTTCTATAATGCCGTGCGAGATAAGATGCTCGTACTTTACGACGTCCGCTGTTTTGCCGTTCTCGTCGATGATGATTTTGCATTCGGGAATATCGAACTCGATGTTGCCGCGCGCCGTGCGTCTGCTACGGAGCAGCTCGGCGAGCACTTTCATTTCTTCGAGCATGGGCACGGCAAAAGCGTACTTTTCGCGTAAAGCTTTATCGCCGTCCAGAATCTTTGCAACGTTCGTGTACGTCATGCGTGCTTTGCTCTTGATCACGCTCTCAACGATTTTGTGCTTGACGGGCTCGCCCATATTGTCGAAATAAATGATCACCGAAAGCGCGAGCCTGTCTTCGTTTTCGTTGAGCGAGCAAATGCCGTTGGATAATTTTACGGGCAACATGGGCAGCACGCGGTCGGGAAAGTACACGCTCGTAGCGCGCTTCAACGCTTCTTTGTCGAGTTTGGTACCCGCACGCACATATTCCGAAACGTCGGCAATGTGCACGCCGAGCTTATAGTAACCGTCTTTGCTGCGCGAGAGCGACACCGCGTCGTCAAAGTCGCGCGAGTCGTCGCCGTCGATCGTCACGGTAAGCAGGTCCCGGTAGTCCTTGCGCCCTTTTATCTGCTCTTTCGTCACTTCGTTCGGCATCCTGCCCGCTTCTTCGGTCACAGCCGACGGAAAGCGTTCGTACAGGTTATAGGCGCGCAGGATAGAAAGCATGTCCACGCCCTTGTCGCCCGGATAGCCGAGTACTTCGATGATTTCGCCTTCGGGGCGTTTCCCCTCAGGAAAGTCGATCAATTTCGCGACGACCTTTTGCCCGGGAAGCGCCGCGCCCGCGCCGTTGCGCTTCACGAAAACTTCACTCCCCAGCCGCGCGTTGTCGGGTATGATCAGATAGGTACCGTCGCTCTGCGGCATAAACGTGCCCACGACCGCTTCGTTGGCGCGCTCGACGATTTGTTCGACCCGCGCTTCGCCCGCGCCGCGCGCGTGCCCCACGATACGGCAAAGCACGCGGTCGCCGCCGAGTGCCGAGTTCATATCGCGCGCCGCAATAAACAAATCCTCGCCGCCGTCGTCGCGGAGCAGAAAGCCGAAGCCCTTGCCCGACGCGTCAATTTTGCCCGCAATCAGTTCGCCCTCGCCTACTGCCTGCTTCGTTGCTTGTTTAAATGCGGAGGCAGGTCTCTTTCCCCGCTTTTCGCTTCCGCCCTTTTTCTTCTTTTTGTTCTTATTGCCCATATGCTTTTCTCCGAAAAATAAATAAAGAGCAACAGGTTTACCCGCCGCTCTTTCGAATTCATCTTTTATGCACTTTTACGCGCCTACCGGGTAGACGATCACAGTCACGAAAAACAGAACCGACACCACAAACAAGGCGATGGAAAGTACGATTGTCAAGCGTTTCATTACGCCTTCGAGCGAATGCCCTTTATTCTTACTGTAAAACGTATCGGACGACTGCCCCGAAATCGCGCCCATACCGTCGCTGTTCGCCGGTTGAAAAAGCACGACCACGATGAGCGCCAACGAAAGCACGACCATCAAAATCAACAATACCAACCTTATGACCGGAAACGACGTGGTTATCCAATTCGCCACCGCGGGCAAAAATGCTCTGTTCATAACGATTGCCCAAACCTCCGTAACTTTTCAAAGATACCTTAGCAGTATACCATACGCCCACCTAAAAAGGCAAGCGTTTTTGCGCGAAAAAGCAAAAAAGCTTTGCGGCAGAGCGATAAAGCGTCGGGCAAAACACAGGGCAATTCACAAAAGAATTAAAAATTCTGAATGCTTTTTGCCGTGAAGAACGTAGCGTTCGAGGCGAGCGCCGCTTCCGTATCGGTCAGCGCTTCGTTTTTAAAGGCGACAAGCGCCCCGTATACGCCGTTCTCCCCGATGACGGGAAAGACAAACGCCGAATGAAAAGGTAGGTTTATCCCCATCTGTTCGCAAGAGAGCACTGCCTTGCCGCCCTTTTCCACCTCGCGTTTCATTTTGTCCGAAAGGTTTCCGCCCGCAAGCGTTTTTGCGTGCGAACCAGCGCACAGCCATTTTTCACCCGAACAGATTGCGACCGCGAGCGACGTTTGCATGGAAAGCGTTTCAATCGCCATTTCGCCTATGCTTTTGAGCTTTGCCGAAACATCCACTTTGCGCAGCACGATTTCGCCGTTCTTGAACGCACGCATTTCGAGCGGGTCGCCCACTTCGATACGGTTGAGCTTTCTGAACTCACGCGGAATGACGATGCGACCGAGCGCGTCCAATCTTCTGATAATCCCTGTTTCTTCCATTTGTTTGATTCCTCCAAAAAATAAAGTAAGCAAATTGCCTTTTCTTCCCGATTAGCTTGCGTACGAACTGCCAGATTTATGTAAAAACGGAGGTACTGTTTGGCTTTTAATTGACTATTTTTTCAAATTACGATATAATGCAGGGTATGATACAAGCCTATATACGTTGCGTTACTTTTGCGGGCGGCGAAGAGAGTACGCTCGAAACGGACGGACAAATCGAGTTCAAAAACGCGCAAACCTGCGTTTCGTTTGCGCAACCGGACTACACGTTTTCGATCACGGCGATAGGCACCCGCGCGGAAATCACCCGAAGAGGGCAAGACGCCTATCGCGCAATTTTGGAAGAGGGTTACACCACGCCGCTTGAATCGGACTTTATAACGACAACCGTATACACGCATACGCTGAAAACAAAACGGACAGACGACGCCTTTTCGGTCATGGCAGAGTATGCTTTGGGCGAGGGCGAACCGACGAAGCTCTTCGTTACCGCAAAATTCAAACAGGCGTAAGGAGAAAAAAGGAAACAATGAAAATTCAATGGTTGGGTCATTCGGCGTTCCGCCTGACGGACAGCACGGGCGCAAGCATCATCACAGACCCTTTCGATCGTTCCGTAGGCTACGATATGCCCTGCCTTTGCGCCGACGCGATCGCGAGCAGTCACGGACACGGCGACCACAACTTTTTCCAAGGCGTTAAGGGAAATCCCGTCATCATCGATCGGGCAGGCTCGTTTAACGTCGGCGGCATCAGCGTGCGTAGCTTCCTTTCCGACCACGACCCCGTCGGCGGCAAACTTCGCGGCAAAAACCTCATTTTCAACTTCCGCTTAGACGGCGTGTCCGTCTGCCACATGGGCGATATCGGCGAGGCGTGCACCCGTGAGATTATCGAGCCGCTCATTCCCGTCAATATCCTGCTTATCCCCGTGGGCGGCACGTACACGATCGACGCCGGCGAGGCCAAGGAATACGTGGACCGCATGAAGCCGGACGTCGTGATCCCCATGCACTACAAAACCGAGCACACCGCTTACCCCATCGACAAGGTAGATGCCTTTCTGCGCCTCTTTGACAGCGACGCGATCGCAGAGGAAGATACTGACACGCTCGAATTCAACGCATCCGATTTTAACGGAAAGAAAACGAAAATCATCGTCCCCAAACGCTATTTAGGATGATTCCCCTTCCCCTATCAAAAAAATAAGAATCCACCAGCTAAGCTGGTGGTTTTTCTTTGACGGGCATAGCCCTATTGGATTAGCTACCCCTCAAGGG
>JAIEBL010000336.1 GCA_029069015.1 Clostridiales bacterium | reverse complement strand
ATTCTACTCCATTCCGCGTTTTTTGTAAAGTGCTTCTACCTTTTATATGCCGAAAAAAGCCGAAGCGTCCCAAAAAGCAAACACCTCGGCTTATCCGATCTTTTCCGTTTTATTTTTCGCCCACACTCCCGCCTGTCATTTCGCTCAGCCGAGCGCGAAGCGCGAACGCCACGAAGCGAAGCGGAGTACCGAGCGAAGCGAGCGGAGAAATCTCTGTCACGCATTCCGTTCCGTTGTGCCGCTCTATTTTTCGCCCGACACTTTATACGTCCAAAGCCCGCCCTTAACGACCTTGCACGCGAGCGGCAAACCCTCGTAGATTTCGCCGTCGAGCTGCACGGATTTCCCCGTTTGCACCGTCACTTCGTCGCAAACAAAATGTTTGGTGATGGACATGTCCATGTGCTTGCCTTTCACGAACTTGGGAAGCACGGGCATGATCTTGCCGTTTTCGGGCATCGTAATCACAATCACGTCCAGTTTGCCGTCGTCAATCTTCGATACGGGCGAAAGGCGCATATTGCCGCCGATGGCGATCCCGTTACAGATGCCCACCATAATGCAGTCGTACTCGTGCGCCTCGCCGTTTACCGTGACCGTCACGCGGTAAGGATCGAAGTGCCGCAAACAGTACACGAGTGAAACGAGATAAGTGATCTTATTCGTTTTGCCCGCCACGCGTTGCAGCACGTCCACGTCAAGCCCCGTGCCCGCGACGTTCAGGCACCGCTTATCGCCCACCTCTATAAAATCGATGCGTTTCTTTTCGCCGCGCAAAATGTCCTTGACCGCCTGTATCGGGTCTAAACTACACTTTGCCGCTCGAACGAAGTCGTTGCCGCGCCCCGACGGAATAAAACCGAGCGTCGTATTTTCCAGATCGACGATGCCGTTGAGCACCTCGTGGAACGTGCCGTCACCGCCTAAGACCGCGATCTCGCCGCCCGTAGCCGTCAGCTGTCGGGCAAGCTCCGTGGCATGTCCGCGCTTTTCGGTAAAATAGAAAGCGTACGGAATATTCTGCGCCAAGCAGAATTTTGCGATTTTCTTTATGTTCTTCTCCGCCACGCCCTTGCCGCTGTGTGCGTTTGCGATGATCGACAGCATTCGTTTTTCTCCCCCGTGATTTCCTTCCCTATAAGTGTACCACAGCTTCTTATAAAATGCAATCCTCAAAACTCGCTGTTTTTACGGTTTTTTCGTAAAACAGATTGCGTAATACTGCGGAATATGCTATACTGTAACCATGCAAAGGTATGAAGCGGAAAATATCGCCCTTTCTGCGGCGATGATATGCGCAGCCGACGGCACGCCGCCCGCACGGGCAATGGTTTCGGCGGGCACGGCGTTCCTGACGGGCAAAATGAATGCCGACGCATTCGCGAAAAAATGCGTCGATAATTCCCTGTACGCAAACGCCGTGACTCTTTTGAGCGCCGCAAGTAGCGACGATTGTTCCGTAGAAGGACTTTGCGCCCTGCATAAAACGCTTTTTGCCGCAAAGCCCGACGCAGGCGAGATCCGCGCATCCGCGCTCGAACGCACGGGCGGCGCGCATGCCGACCCCCGTATTTTGCGAGGTTCGCTCAAAAACGTTTTGACAAAGCTTTCGCAGCTTCCCGCCGCGCCGCAAATCGCCAAAGCCGACTTTGCCGCGCTTCTTTCGGGCTACGACCGCGAGCTGATCATTCTTTCCCCGTTTGCCTACGGTAATGCCGCAGTGCGTCGCGTCTTTTTGAGCCGCTTCTGCCGCGCGCACGGTTTTCGCCTTTCCTTCGCTTCGGCAAACAAAAGCGAGCTGACGGCTGCCGAAGACGCCGCTTTCATGGGCGACGACCCGCAACCCCTGTTTTCCCTGCTCGTGAAGTGCCTGAACTACGGGCAGGAAGAACGCAAAGCTGACGACCGCAAAAAGCAACCCGCTCTGCCCTCGGCGCGGAAAAAAGAACGCATAGCGAAAAACACGCCGCCCGATCCAATCGTAAAAAGCGGTGTAT
>JAIEBL010000335.1 GCA_029069015.1 Clostridiales bacterium | reverse complement strand
TGCCGCAACGCGTGATTTCCAAGACGGCGGCGGCGGGCTTTTCGTCGTACGGCAACCAGATCGGGCTTGCGACGGGCATGGTGCGCGAAGTGTACCATCCCGGCTACGTCGCAAAGCGGCTTGAAACGGGCTTCGTCGTGGGCGCGGCGCCTGCGGCAAACGTGGTGCGTTCCGCTCCCGAAGCGGGTGACGTCGTGCTGCTCATCGGCGGCGAGACGGGACGCGACGGTTGCGGCGGCGCAACGGGTTCGAGCAAGGCGCACACCGAAAACAGCTTGGGAACGTGCGGCGCGGAAGTGCAAAAGGGCAACCCCTTGACCGAGCGCAAAATTCAGAGGCTTTTCCGCAACAGCGAAGTGACGCGGCTCATCAAGCGCTGCAACGACTTCGGCGCGGGCGGCGTTGCCGTAGCGATCGGCGAGCTTTCGCCGGGGCTTGATATCGACCTTGACGCCGTACCCAAAAAGTATTTCGGACTGAGCGCGACGGAGCTTGCCATATCCGAAAGCCAGGAGCGTATGGCGGTCGTAACGACGGCGGCAGACGCCGAAAAGATGATCGCGTACTGCGCGCAGGAAAACCTCACGGCGACCCGCGTGGCGACCGTCACCGACCGTGCGGCAATGCGCATGTTCTATAACGGTATGCTCGTCGTGGACTTGCCGCGCAAATTCCTCGACAGCAACGGCGTGCGGCAACACACCGATGCCGTGATCAAAGAGGGCGCCGTAAAATTCTTTGCGACGCTTCCCAAAGAGGTGGAGCAGCACGTCAAGAAAAACGATTTTGCCTCCGCCGCAAAAGCCATGCTCGCGCAGCATAACGTCTGCTCGCAAAAGGGCTTGGGCGAAACCTTCGACTCGACGATCGGCGCAGGCTCGGTGCTCATGCCGTTCGGCGGCAAGTATCAGCTGACGCCTGCAAACTGTATGGCGGCAACGCTGCCTACGCTCGGACTTACCGACACGACCACGGTTTGCGCCTACGGCTTCGATCCCGTGCTTTCGAGCGAATCACCGTATACGGGCGCGCAGTACGCCGTATTGCTTTCGGTCATCAAAACCGTGGCGGCGGGCGTTCCGCTCTCGTCCGTACGTTTAACGCTGCAAGAATTCTTCGAGCGTATGAACAGCGATCCCGAACGGTGGGGTAAACCCGCGGGCGCACTGCTCGGCGCACTCGACGCGCAGTTAAAACTTGGCTTAGGCGCAATCGGCGGTAAAGACTCGATGAGCGGCAGCTTTGAAAAAATCGACGTACCGCCTACGCTTATCTCCTTTGCGCTCGGCGTTACGAAGAGCGGCGTCGTGATCGACAACGTCTTGAAAGACGTCGGCACGCCGTTGTTCCGCCTGCGTTTGAAACGTGATAAATATTCTAACCCCGACTATGAATACGCCACCGAGCTTTTAAAGCTTCTCTACGGCGAGATTGCGCGGGGCAGAGTGAAGTTTGCGACGGTGGTCGAGGAGGGCGGCGTACTGTCGGCAGTCGTCAAGAGCGCCCTCGGCAATCGCTTGGGCTTTGCGTTCGACGAAAAGACCGATCTCAAAGATTTACTGACGCCTGCGCTCGGTGATATCGTGGTGGCGCTTTCGTCGCCCGACGATTTCATCGGTTACGACCCCGAATACATCGGTGCGGTCACGGGCGATTCCGAATTTACTTACGGCGGGCAGACGCTTTCGCAGGAAGACGCCGTAGAGGCGTTTACAGGTACGTTCGAGAGCGTATACAGAACGGTTGCCCCCGCAGAAGGTAAGGCGGAAACCGTATCGTATACGGGCGGACAAACGGCGTTCGTTACGAGGAAAAAGCGCAAAGTCAAAGTGCTGATCCCCGTGTTCCCCGGAACGAACTGCGAGTACGATACCGCCAAACGCTTTATGCTCGCAGGCGCAGAACCCGTTGTTTGCGTGATTGCAAACCGTAACGCCGACGAGCTGAACGAGTCGCTTAGTAACGTTGCGGCGCAAATGAAAAACTGCCAGATCCTTATGTTCCCGGGCGGCTTCTCGGGCGGCGACGAACCCGACGGCAGCGGCAAGTTTATCGCGACGGCGTTCCGTTGCGGCAAAGTCGCCGACGCCATCGACAACCTGCTCTATAAGCGCGACGGGCTTGTGCTCGGCATTTGTAACGGCTTCCAGGCGCTCGTAAAGCTGGGGCTACTTCCGAGCGGTAAAATATGCGACCTTACCGAAAACTCGCCCACGCTGACATTCAACAACATTTCACGCCACGTTTCCACCATTGCCAACGTGCGCGTAGCAAGCAACCTTTCGCCCTGGTTTGCCGCCGTGCAAACGGGGGATATCTACAAGGTGGCGGTGTCGCACGGGGAAGGCAAGTTCATCGTTGACGAGCCGCAATTAAAGGCGCTCATCGCAAACGGACAGATCGCTACGCAGTACGTAGACGATAAGGGGCAAGCTACGATGCAGAGTCCGTTCAACCCCAACGGTTCGGTATGCGCCATCGAGGGCATCACGAGCCGCGACGGGCGTATTTTGGGTAAGATGGGACACAGCGAGCGTATCGGCGAGCACCTCATGAAGAACGTCCCCGGGGACGCCGACATGCACATTTTCGAAAGCGGCGTGAAGTACTTCAAGTAAGAAATACACGAGAAAGGTTATACTTAGTAAGAGCTTATGATATTTTCTGCGAACAAAGTCATCGTAACGATCCAGCCGTTCGTGCTGCCCTTTTTGGTGGGGGCGGTATGTATCGTCGCGGGCGCGGCGCTCGTCACGGTCGCGGTGCGGCAGATCAAAAAGCAGATCAAGCTCTATAATTCCATCACGCTCGTGGAGCTGAAAAACTACAAGTGGCACTACTACGCCTTTGCGTTTGTCGCGGCATTTTTGGTATTCTATACGATCACGCAAATGGCAGACCCCGAAGCCCCCGAGTTTACGCTCCTTGCCGAAACGCTTAAAATGAAGCGGTGGCAGTGTAACGTAACCTTAGGGTTCGTGCTCGGCTTTTTGCTCTGCGTCATCTTCCTGCTCATTACACTCACGCGTAGCAAAAGTGCGGTGGTGGACAGGGGCGTATACAGCGGGCTTAGATATCTCGATTGGTATCACGTGTACGACTACATTATCGACGAAGCGAACGGCACGGTCATTCTTTCTTCCGACCCCTATACGTTCTTTACGCG
>JAIEBL010000334.1 GCA_029069015.1 Clostridiales bacterium | reverse complement strand
CGCGGCGCGGCAGTCGGTGTTGCTCCTCAAAACCGCCGGCGTGCTTCCGCTTAAAAGTAAAGACAGCAGTGCCGGTATAGGCGAGTGTGCAAAAAACGAAGCGTACGCGGCGTGGGGCAATACGTCCACGCACACGCGTCTTGCGTTCGACGCCGTCAACGATTACGAAATCAAAACGGTGGGGTACGCGCACGGGTACTTACGCGGCGAGTCGGGAAGAAGCGACCTACCCAACACGGCGGGCATACTCTGTTCGGAAGCGGACTATGCGCTCGTCTGGCTGTGCGCCGAAAGTGACGCGTACGCGTTGCCCGACGGGCAAATCGAATTGATTGATGCGCTGCATAGACGGGGCATTAAAGTGATTGCGGCGGTAGAAGCCGACGGCATTATCGATATGTCGTTTTGCAAGAAGTGCGCCGCCGTACTCTACGGCTACCGCGGCGGTCAGCGTTTTGCCGATGCCGTCTATGAGATCGTTTCGGGAAAGACGTGCCCCTCGGGTAGACTGACCGAACCGTTCCCTACGGAAATCGAGATAAAAGAAGGGGGCTGCGTTTCGGGTAACGGCGGCGTGCTGTACCCGTTCGGCTACGGCCTTTCGTATACTTCGTTTACCTATTCCAACCTTAAAATAACCGACGCAGGGGTAACGTGTACCGTTACAAACACGGGAAGCTGCGACGGTTACGACACGGTATTTTTATACGTACAAAGAACCGATGCCGAAAAAGGAACGGCGAAAAAGACGCTCCGCGGCTATAAAAAGGTGTTCGTCAAAAAGAACGACGCAGTCAAGGTTTTTATACCTTTTGATGAGAGCACGTTCCGTACCTATTCGGAGAAGCGGAAAAAGTTTTGCATAGAGGGCGGGAAGTACGGCGTGTATCTTGCGGGCAACGGAAACGACGTGTTGCTTGCGGGTGAGATTTCGTTAGAGGGCCGCGTGTTCGACGAGCGTACGTTTACCGCCGAAAAGGAAACGCCCAAAGACTTCGATAAAGCATACGGCGACTTTATGCAGATGCGGGACGCGACGAAAAAGGCGCATACCCACACGCTGCCGCTCGGCGCGAAAATTGCGATTGCGCTGATGATCGCGCTGTATGCCGACGGGCTTGCCGTTCTTTGCATATCGACGCATATGCTGGAAAACTTAGGCAATTTGCGGCTTGTGATTTTTATCGGCATTGCCGCTGCCTTCGATATCGTTGCTCTCATCTATATCATAAGGCTGCTTCGTTTACGTTCGGTTCTTTCGCCGGCGCAAACGCCTAAGAAGTGGAGCGACGCCATAGGGGATTTGGGCAGTTTCCGCGAGATTGCAAAAGTGTCCTACGAAGAGCTGACGCAGGAGGAAAGCGAGGAAGAAGCGCAAGGAGAGGAAGAAGAAACGAGCGCGCCCGAAGAGCCGCTCTCCTACGACAACGCATTTGCCGAAAAGGGTGCGGAGGATATCGCCTATAAAGACGACGTGCATTTCGGCGACCTTTGCGCGGACTTTAAACGCTTCATGAACGCGCGCGGCGTGGAAATCGAAATGCCGTCCGTGCGTGCGATTTTTGCGGCGCTCGCTTCGAGCAATTTGGTTTTAATGCAAATCAAGAACAAAGAAATGCTAGCCGACTTTATGGACGCAATGAGCATGTATTTCAACGATGCCGCGCTCATGAACGCAAGCAACGATTGGGCAAGCTCTACCGATGTTCTCTGGATGAAGGCAAACGGCAAATACGTCGCTTCGCCGCTCCTCGACGCCCTCTATTCGGCGATTGCCAATCCGCATAAAAACGGCATGGCGATCATCAATAACGTCAGCCCGGCGAACCTGAGAAACTATTTTGCCGACTTTATCCGTTTTGCGCTGCATCCGACCGAGGAGCACGTTTTGAAAGTGAACGACACGACGACAACCACGCTTCCGTGCAACATGCGGTACGTGCTCATTTTGCAGGAAGGGGCGATCGCGAATATTCCGCGCTACCTTGCCAACGCTTCGGTGCAGATCTCGCCCGTCATCGGTAAGACGAGCATTGCGGGCACAAAGCCCGAAACGCTCTCTGTGTCGCGCATGGCTTTCGATAACCTCGTGCAGCAGGTGCGCGAAGAAAAATATCTTTCGGAAAACGTCTGGAAGCGAATCGACGCTTTGGCGGAAACCGTAGGCAAGAGCGAAAAATTCGTTCTCGGCAACAAGAATACGCTCAGGATCGAAAAGTTCACTTCAGTGCTTTTGGAATGCGGCGCAGACGAGAGCGAAGCGCTGACGGGCGCGTTTACGTCGAAAATCGTGCCGCTTCTCAAAACGCTTGATATGTATGCGGCAGAGGACGGTGAAAGCGCGGTCTTTGGTCTGATAGAAAAGATTTTCCCCGACGAGGAACTTTCCAAAGTACGGCATGCGCTCGTAAAGACGGCGGCAAAGGAGGAAGCACAGTGACGGAATTTTTGTTAGCGGCTTCCGGGCGCGCCGTGTTTAAAAAACTATGGGAAGCGTTAATCAGCGTGCAGGCGCTTATCGTCTACGCGGCGATTGCGCTTATCCTGATCATCTTCCTCGTCGTACGCATCGTGCTTATCGAACAGCGGCGCGTGGACGAGATCAAAATGCGCGCGAAACTGCAAGGCGAAGCGGAGGGCGAACGCACGGCCAAAGCCCTACGGGAGTCGTTCGACGCCAACATGAACAAAATCGGTACGCAGATCGCGGCGGCTGCCGTAACGGCTTCGGGCGGAACGAGCGGTTCTGCCGTTGCCGCAGTGCGTTCGATTGCGCGGCAGGCAAGCGCGGCTATGGGGAGCGTAAGAGAGGCGGGCAAGGAAGCGGAAGA
>JAIEBL010000333.1 GCA_029069015.1 Clostridiales bacterium | reverse complement strand
ATCATGTTGAATTCGGTGGTGATGTTGCCGTCGCTCGTCTTTGCCATGGGCACGTGGTCGGCTATCGGATCGCGGCAGATGATGACGCCCGCCGCGTGCATGCCCGTTTGCCGCGGCATGCCCTCTATTTTCATCGCCATATCCAAAATGGCGCGCGCCATGGGGCTGCCCTCGTACATTTCTTTCAGCTCGCCGATGGTGGGATCGGGTTCGTTGTCCTTCCACTTTTTCAGCCCTAAGATGTGCTCCAAATGCTTTTTGCCCATCATGGCGGGAATGAGCTTCGTGATCTTTTCCACCTCGGCGTACGGGTAATTGTAGACGCGCCCGACGTCTTTGACGGCTTGCTTTGCCGCCATCGTTCCGAACGTAACGATCTGCGAAACGTTCTGCACGCCGTACTTGCGCGTAACGTACGCAATGACCTGCTCGCGCTTATCGACGCAGAAGTCGATATCGAAGTCGGGGTTAGAGACGCGCTCGGCATTTAAGAACCGTTCGAAAATCAAACTGTACTTTAAGGGGTTTACTTTGGTAATGCCGATGGCGTACGCAACGATACTGCCGACGCCGCTGCCCCGTCCGGGGCCGACGGGCACGTCGTGCGTTTCCGACCAGTGGATAAAGTCCCAAACGATCAGAAAGTAATCGACGAAACCGAGCTTATGCACGACGCCCAATTCGTATTCGGCGCGCTCGCGGATCTCGTCGGTGATCGTCTTATACTTGCGTTCCAACCCCTCGAAAGTCAGCCGGCGCAAAAACTCGTACGGCGTAGAACCGTCTTCGGGAATGTAGGACGGTAAGAGCGGCTCTTTACGGAAGAAATAGCAGTCGCACTTATCGGCGATTTCCGTTGTGACGCGAAGCGCCTCCGGATACTCGGGGAACACCGCCGCCATTTCGTCGTAACTCTTTAAGTAAAACTCGCGCGTGGGAAAGTAGCCGTCGTCGGTAATGCCCTCGCCCGACGTGATTTCGTCTTGCTGCAAGTCCTCTTCGTCCACGCTCATGGTCGTACGGAACGCAATACACTGCAACATTTTCTGCATGGTGGCATCCGACTTTTTAAGATAGTGCACGTCGTTCGTCGCCACGATCTTCACGCCGTTGTCGCGCGCGAGCGATACAAGGTGCGGCAGAACCGTCTTTTGGTCGCGTATGTTATGGTCCTGAATTTCGATATAGAAATCGTCGCCGAAGAGCGATTTGAACTCCTTTACATATGCGTCGGCTTTCTTCATGTCCCCCGCTAAAATCGCCTGCGGGATCACGCCCGCAATACACGCCGAAAGGCAAATCAGCCCCTCGGTGTGCTGACGAAGGAGCGGCATATCGATTCTCGGCTTATAGTAAAGCCCCTCGGTGTAGGCAAGCGATACGAGCTTAATGAGGTTATGGTATCCCGTTTCGTTTTTGCAGAGCAGAATAAGGTGGTTGTATTTGGGCATCTTGCCGCCTTGCGCAACTTTTTCCTCCATGTTTTCGCACATGTACAGTTCGCACCCGATGATCGGCTTTACCTTAAACGGACGCTTTTCTTTCATGAAGTCGTAGAAGTCGGCTTTGGGATCGGTGTAACGCGCCGCCGCTTTGACGAACTCCAACACGCCGTACATATTGCCGTGGTCGGTGATCGCCACGGCGGGCATGCCCATCTGCCCGCACGCATCGAAAAGCTTGCCGATGCGCGTCGCACCGTCAAGTAGGCTGTATTCGGTATGCAAATGCAAGTGTACGAATTCGTTCTGTTTTTGCGTCTCTTCCACGCCCGTTTCGTTCGTTTCTTTTACGCTTTCTTCGTTTGCCATTTCTCACCTATTCCCTGTTTTGCGTTTCGTAGATTGCCTGTAAGCGCTTTAAACGGTTCTTAAAGCCGCTTTTGCTTATACCGAGCATAGCTGCCAGTTCCTCATAACTGCTTTCGGGATGCGCCATTCTGAGCGCCGCCGCCTCGCGTAGCGGCCACGTCAGCTCATCCAAATTCAGCTCTTTCAAGAACGCAACTTGCCTCAGTCCCGCGTCGATTTGCTTATCGATATTATACAGATCGCAGTTGCGTTTGCGGTTCATTTCCCCGCTCATATGCCGCTCCGCCATAATCGCGTTGAGTTGCAGACACGCTTTGCCCGCGCCCATGAGCGCCAGGCAATCGCAGATTTCTTCGCCGTCTTTGACGTACACCACGGCGCGCTCTTTCCGAACGGCAAGCTTACCGTGCACCGAAATCTGTTCGAGAAGCTTTAAAAAATCATCGGCGATGGCGCGGCTTCCGAACGTAAATTCGAGGTGGTATTTTTCGCTCGTAAGGCTTCCCGCCCCCGCAAAAGCCCCGCGCACGTACGCGGCTGCCGCCTGCGTCGTAAAGAGCGGCGCGATGCCTTCGTACACGGCGATCTCTCCGTCCTTTTCGGTCAGAACGCAGGCATCGAGAAGAAGCGACGCCGCGTGCGGGATTTCGATATCTTTACGCAAGTTTCCCGAAACGACAGGCGCTCTCCCGATGACGCTTTCCGTGCAAACGCATACCGCTTTTACGAGCGCTTCGCTCTCCGTCGTCATCTTGACCGACACCTCGCCCCGCCCCATGATCAGCGACCCCGACGAAAAAATCAACGCCGATAAAAACGCCAGTTTTTCGGTACGCGAAAAAAGCGGCTTTTCCGAAAGCTCTTCCTTCGCCAGCACGCAAAGCTGCTTGCTCGTTAATTTGTTTTGTCCGTCGTTCACTTTTTGGCTCTGCTCCGAAATGCGGGAAGGCGGTCGTAGTTGGCAATGCGCTCGTACGGGATGCCCACGCGTTCGATGGCGGCGATCGCCACCGAAAAGTCGCCCACTCTTTTGGGGGCGTGCGCGTCGCTGTCGCACACGAATTCCACGCCCTCGCCCGCCGCGATTTCCAATTCTTTATCGGTAAGGTGAATGCGTTTGCCGTTCAGCTCGAAATACGTGCCGTACGCTTTGCACGCCCGCGCCACCTCGCGGATGTCGCACTTGCAGTAATTGCCGGGATGCGAAAGAATATCGATATCGTTCTTGATAATGGCATTGACGTAGGCGTCGGTGTTACGCGCGACCGTCTTTTGCGACTGCGAACCGAAGTGGTTTGCCAAAAAGAAGGAAACGGCGGAAAGCGGCGCAAACACGAGTTTATGAAACCCACAGACCGCCATATCCAAATATTGCCGATCCTTATCCTTAATGTCGATATGTCCGCGCTTGTCCAACACATTCGATTCGACGCTTAAATACACGGACACCTGCGGGTACTTGACACGCAGATCGGCGATCTGGCGGCGCATGTCCGGCAGTTCGCTTCGCCGCACGTTAAAAAACATATGGTTAAAACCGTGGTCGGCAACGGCGATTTCTTTGAGTCCGATCTTTGCCGCCCTGAGCACGTTTTCCTCGATACAGCCCTTGCCGTGGCTGTAAACGGTATGGGTGTGGTAGTCGCCCCAAAATGCCATTATCCTTACGTAAACGCTCCTATCCGTTTGATTTCGGGCGCAAGCAATATCCCGAACTTGTCGTAGACGATTGCCTGCACCGTGCGCATGAGCTGCAAAATGTCGCCGCTCTTTGCGCCGCCGTCGTTGATAATAAAATTCGCATGCTTGTTCGATACGACCGCGCCGCCCACGCGCAAACCCTTTAAGCCCGCGCTGTCGATCAGCGCGCCTGCCGATTTGCCGTCCGCCGCCTTGAAAATGCAACCCGCGCTGGCACCCTGCGGTTGACTCTCTTTCCGCTTGCGCGCAGTCTGTGCCGCCGCCGTCTCGATCGCCTGCCGTTCGCCTTTTTCGGCGCGCAGCTCTACGCCCACGACCGTGCCCTTGATTGCGCTCTGCCGATACGCAAACCCGCACGCTTCGTTTTCTATCCGCGCAACGCCTTTACCGTCAAACACGCACACGGCTTGCACGACGTCCGCCATACATCCGCCGAACGCGCCCGCGTTGCCTATTACCGCGCCGCCGACCGTGCCCGGTAGTCCCACCGCCCACGTCAGCCCCTCGCGCCCCTCGCGCGTAAAACTACGGCACAGTTCGGAGAGAAGCACTCCGCTCGCACAAGTGCACGTACGCTCTTCAAAAGCGATACCGCTCGTACGGTTGACGACGACCGTACCGCCGTAGCCGTAATCGCCGAAGAGAATATTGCTACCCCTGCCGATCACGAGCGCACCGTCCTTTGCCGCCTCAAGCAGTTCGCTTTCGTTGTAGGCATAGGCGAGCCGCTTTGCTCTGCCGCCCGTCAGGAACGTACAGCACGAGGAAAGCGCCCCGTCGCTTATAAACCGTATCATCTATATTCTACTC
>JAIEBL010000332.1 GCA_029069015.1 Clostridiales bacterium | reverse complement strand
CGACGACGAAAAGGGCGTAACGCTTGCTTCCTGCTCCACGGTCGCAAAAGACGTGGACGTGAAGGGCAAGACCAAAACGGAAGCGGCGGAACTCATTGGCGAAAACGTTGCCAAGAAGGCACTTTCTAAGGGAATCGAAACCGTGGTATTCGATCGCGGCGGTTACCTGTACATCGGCAGAGTGAAGGCTCTTGCCGAGGGCGCGCGTAAAGCGGGTCTCAAATTTTAGCGGAGGATTGCGAAAATGGCAAGACGTGAACGTGAAGAAATGAAGCCGGATGACGGTTTCAAAAGCAAACTCGTAGCGGTAAACCGCATCACTAAGGTTGTTAAGGGCGGCCGCAACATGCGCTTCTCGGCGCTCGTAGTGGTAGGCGACGGCAACGGCAGCGTGGGCATCGGCACGGGTAAAGCCGCCGAAGTTCCCGAGGCGATCAAGAAAGCCGAAGGCATCGCGCGTCGCAATCTCGTAAAGATCGCTCTTTCCGACGGCACGATTCCGCACGAAGTGGTTGGCGTTTTCGGCACGAGTCAAGTGTTGATGCGTCCCGCTCCCGACGGTACCGGCGTTATCGCGGGCGGTAGCGTGCGTGCTGTGGTAGAGCTTGCGGGTATCAAGAACATCACCACCAAGAGTTACGGCAGCCGCAACCCGATCAACAGCGTAAAGGCTACGTTCGGCGGACTTACTTCGCTTCGTTCGCCCGAACAAGTGGCGGCGCTCCGCGGTAAGACGGTGGAAGAAATTTTAGGGTAAGGTGAACGGCAATGGCAAATAAGACGCAACAGGCTGAGACCAAGAAGTTAAAAGTGACGCTCGTTAAGAGCACGATCGGCTGCTTGGATAAGCATAAAAAAACCGTACAGGCTTTGGGACTTAAAAAGATACGTTCCAGCGTGGTGGTGGACGATACGCCCGCAATGCGCGGCATGATCTTTGTCGTGAAACACCTCGTTTCTGTTGAGGAGGCATAACTTTATGAAAATGCACGAACTTTCTCCCGCCGTGGGCGCAAGAACCTCCCAAAAACGTTTGGGCAGAGGTATCGGCTCCGGCTTAGGAAAAACGAGCGGCAAAGGCCACAAGGGTCAGTGGGCGCGTAGCGGTGGCGGTGTACGCCCCGGCTTCGAAGGCGGGCAGATGCCGCTTTCGCGTCGTCTCCCCAAAACGGGCTTCGACAACCGCTATAAAAAGGTGTATTCGATCGTCAATCTCGATGCGTTCAACGCATTCAACGACGGCGACGTTGTGAACATCGATGCACTTATTACGGCAGGCGTTCTTCGCAAGAAAGAACCCTACGGTCTGAAAGTATTGGGTAACGGCGAACTTACCAAGAAGGTTACCGTACAGGCAAAGAAGTTCTCGAAATCCGCAGTGGAAAAGATCGAGAAAGCCGGCGGTAAAGTAGAGGTGTTGTAATGTTTCAAACGCTCGTTAACGCGTTTAAGAATAAGGACGTTCGCAAGAAGATCCTTATAACCCTGGCGCTTTTATTCATATACCGCTTGGGTTGCTGGCTTCCCATACCGGGCATAAACGGCGAAACGTATTCGGGAAGCGCAGGAAGCGGTGATATATTGGGGCTGCTCAGTATGATTTCCGGCGGCGCGCTCTCGAACGGTGCCTTTTTGGCAATCGGCATTTCGCCGTATATCAACGCTTCGATTATCATTCAGCTTCTTACCGTTGCTATCCCCGTGCTCGAACGTTGGAGCAAGCAGGGCGATGAGGGACGCAAAAAGCTGAACGTGCTCACGCGTGTCTTTACGCTCATTCTGGCGGTAGCGCAGGCAATCGGCGTGCTCGTAAACTTCTCGCGCGAAGGTGCTATCAGTACTACGATTTTCGCGGCGAATTTACCGAGATGGCTCGTATGTATGTTCGTAGCCATCGTACTCATCGCAGGCTCTATGTTTACGATGTGGCTGGGTGAACGCATCACCGAAATCGGCGTAGGCAACGGCATCTCGCTTCTGATTTTCGTGGGTATTCTTTCCACGGCGGGCATCAGCATCGTGTCGGTTATCACCGCGTGGATCAAAGGGAACGACGAAACCGCGCCTTGGCAGCTTCTCGTATTCGTCCTTTTGGTTGTCGTGATCTTTGCATTCATCGTGTTTGTGGACCTTGCCGAGCGCAAGATTCCCGTGCACTACGCAAAGCAGATCAAAGGGCGTAAGCAGTACGGCGGTCAGACGACGTATATTCCCATTAAGGTCAACGCGACAGGCGTTATGCCCATCATCTTCGCCACGGCGATCCTTTCGTTCCCGCAACTCATTTGCTCGCTGTTTTTAAGCCCCACGAACGGGTTCTACGTTTGGTGGCAGAAATGGCTGGGTGTCGGCAAACCGATATACAGCGTGCTCGTGGGCTTGCTCATACTGTTCTTCTCGTACTTCTATGCGACGATCCAGTTCAACCCCGAAGAGGTTGCCCGCAACATTCAACAGTACGGCGGCAACATCACGGGTCTTCGCCCCGGCAAACAGACGAGCGACTACTTGGCGAAAATCAATAAGAGACTGACGCTGTTCGGCGCAATTTTCTTGGCAATCATCGCAATCGTACCTTCGATTATATTCAACTTTGTATTTACCGGCGCTTCGATTTCGCTCGTAAATGCGTTCAGTGCAACGGGTATGCTCATCGTCGTATCGGTCGCGCTCGAATTCGAAAAGCAATTGCAGAGTCAGTTGATGATGAAGCAGTACAGAGGTTTCTTGAAGTAAGCGTGTAGCCAGTCGAGGACGAAAAGCTATGGTAGAAGGAAAACAACTCCTATCCGAGCATTAAAAAGAGCTTGTCGAGGACGAAAAGCAAGTAATAAGGTAAAAAACTCCTATCCGAGGATTAAAAGAAAATGAAGATTGTTTTGTTGGGCGCTCCGGGCGCAGGTAAAGGCACACAGGCAACCAAAATTGCCGAGCAGTACGGTATCGTGCACATCAGCACGGGCGACATCTTCCGCAAGAACCTGAAAGAAGGCACGCCCGTCGGCTTGAAAGCGAAAGCGTATATCGACAAAGGGCAGCTCGTTCCCGACGAAGTGACTTGTGAGATCGTCGCCGAGCGTCTGAAAGAAAAGGACTGCGAAAAAGGCTTCATGCTCGACGGCTTCCCGCGCAATATCAACCAAGCGGAAATGCTCGAAAAGCTTTGCAAGATCGACGCAGTCGTCAATATCGACGTGGACCTCGACAAACTGATGGCGCGCCTTACGGGCAGACGCGTATGTGCAAGCTGCGGCGAAAGCTATCACGTCAGTACCTTCGAGGGCAAGAAATGCCCCAAGTGCGGCGGCGACGTCATCCAGCGTGCCGACGATACCGAAGAAACGGTGGGTAAGCGCCTGCGCGTATATACCGAGCAGACCGCGCCTCTCATCGATTTCTACAAAAAGCGCGGCGTGCTCTACAACGTGGACGGCATGAAAGCCATCGACGAAGTGTTCGACGAAGTGAAAGGCGTGCTCGACGGCTTAAAGAAATAACCGCCGAAAACGCAGACAGCAGCGTATGATTACCATTAAGAAACCCAACGAAATCGAAAAGATGCGCGTTGCGGGAAAGCTCACGGGAGATGCGCTTAAATACATCGAGGAGCATATCAAACCGGGCATCACGACCGCGCAGATCAATAAGCTCATTCATGAGTTTATCACCTCGCACGATGCGATCCCGTCGTTCTTAGGTTACCGCGGATATCCCGCTTCGGCGTGCGTATCCGTAAACGACGTCGTAGTGCACGGCATTCCGGGCAGCTACGCGCTGCAAGAAGGCGACATCGTGTCCATCGACGTGGGCGTGATCAAAGACGGCTGGAACGGCGACGCGGCAAGAACGTTCGGCGTCGGAAAGATTTCCGCCGAAGCGCAAAAGCTCATTGACGTTACGCGCGAATGCTTCTTCGAAGGCATTAAGCACGCACGGGCAGGCAGACGCCTAGGCGACTTGGGCGAAGCCATTCAGAAGCATGCCGAAAGCAACGGCTTCGGCGTGGTGCGCGAAATGATCGGGCACGGCATCGGACGCAATATGCACGAAGACCCCTCCGTTCCCAACTACGGCAAGGCGGGCACGGGCGTACTCTTAAAAAGCGGCTATACCATCGCGGTAGAACCGATGATTAACGCAGGCACGTTCAAGATTAAGTTCGATTCGGACGGATGGACGACGCGCAGCGCAGACGGCAGTCTTTCGGCGCATTACGAAAACAAGATCGTCGTCCAAGACGGTGAAACGTTGATTCTGAAGCTTTAAATAAAGTTTTGTAGAAAGCGGGCAAAACATCGGTAGCTGCGCATGAAAATTGACTT
>JAIEBL010000331.1 GCA_029069015.1 Clostridiales bacterium | reverse complement strand
GTGCCGTAGCTCTCGATAGCGCGGTAAATTTTCAACTGCGTTTCGTATTTGCCGCTCATTTCGTAATCTTTTAGTTTTCCGTCTCCCCTGCCCGCAACCATATAAAGGCACGCGCCGATAAAGGAGAGACTCATGACCCCCGCTAGGATTCCGCGAGCGAGCCCCACAAAGCCACCGCCCACGCGATGCTTTTTATAGGGCGTCGAATTATTTTCGCTGAACGCCTTCATCTTTTTCTTTCTGTACTTGCGTTCGGAATAAAAGCACAAATATATAATATAAAGAATAAATACGGTAACTAAGTAGAGGAAATAGCAAATGGAAGCGAAAGCGATATGGTACACCATATCCGCAAGCGTATAAACGTAGGCGGACGCACCGCCCAAAAGCGTTCCTACTAAGCCGCTGCCACCCAAGCTTTCAAAATAAAGCGTTAAAATATTGCGGAAGGTAGTCGCGTTTTCGGAAACACCCAAAGCATTCTGCACGCCGTTTTTCCCCATAAAGAGGTTGACGAACTTGACAAGCGAAGCATCGATTTGCGTGCTCTTGACCCCGAAGTAATAGAGAAGCAACCAAAGCACCGCAGCCGAAGCCGATTGCGCCCACAAAACAAGGCTCTTGCGCCTGCCGCGTTTTGCATTGATAAGTGTGGAGAGTACGACCGTAAGTGAAAAGAGTATCGTGGGACCCCACGCAATCGCCATTTCGATCAGTTCGTATTTATCGTCGGCCGTAACGGCGTCTTTGATAAAAAAGCCGAGCCAGATTCCGCCAATCAGAATCGACGAGGCAATTAAAACGAAGAACGCAATTTTGAATCTTTTAAAGAAAATCGCAAGAACCAACAAAATCGTGAGCACGATATAAAGAACCAGTTTCCAATTCAAAAACAGGTTATTGAAAAAGGTTGTAAATGAATTTGCCAATAATAAATTCATTTTGCCCGTGCTCCTAAAAATTACCCTGCAAAAAAGCTCAAAGCCCTTTTACGCCTTCAAAGAAATCTTCTGAATCGATGTATTTGAAATTCCCCGAACCGCTCGGAATCACGTCATAGGTATCCGTTCCGAATAAATCGACGAACCTCTTTACGTCGGAATAATTGAAATTGATTTGCGCAAGCTTCGTACAGCCGTAAAAACAGCCTTGCATAAGCTGCGCACCCGACATATCAAACTCGGTCAAACTCGTAAGCGAGTCGAACGCACCTGCGTAAAC
>JAIEBL010000330.1 GCA_029069015.1 Clostridiales bacterium | reverse complement strand
AACATATTTTTAAACGCATTAAAGCAATCCTTGCATATCCATTGGGTTTGTCCTGTTTTTTCATCCACAGTACAATAGCCTTCCGTTTCGCAATCTTCAATGTTCAAATCGGTTATTTTTTGCCAACAGAACACACAATGTTCGTGGTCGTTGTTTTTCGTAGATACGAATTTTTCCAGAGTAAATGTTGCCTCATCTAAATATCCATCATACATATCAAGTCGCCAATCGTTTTTTTCTTTCTTAACCATATCTTACTCTCCGCTAATTACTGTTTTTCGTACAATCATTATAACATACCACAAACAAAGAAGCAATGAGAATTCGCTAAGAAAGTTTTCATGTATCCATAAGAAAAGAGGACATACGAGGCAAACGTATACCTTTTTTTTTATTCACAACGCACGTTTTATATGCACGTAAATTATGTGAATTTATCGGAAATTTTACGGAACTTTGCAAAAAGCGTTTACAAATCATTGCTTTGGGTGTATAATGTTGCATATAGGGAAAGTAGGAGGTTGTGCCTTTGAAGAGTTTTTACGCAATATGTCCTTTCTGTAAGAAAAGCATATTCGTAGAAGAGAATCTTTCCGGCGGCTACGCGTGCCCGATATGCGGACAAGCGCTGGGTTTGTCGTACCTTCAAACGCACAACTTGATCATCAATACGGAAGCGGCGAATGAGGAATATCGGCTCGCGCATCAATATTTTGAGAATACCGACTTTTTTGCTGCCGGCGAACATTACAAAAAAGTTCTTACATACAACCCGAATCATTACCTAGCCAATTATTACGCGCATTTATGCGATATTTACGAGCACGAAGATAAAACCGATTTCAACGTTCCGAAAGCAATCATTGAGGCGCTCAAAAGCTCGATAGACAAGCTTTCACTCAGTCAGGTAAAACTCAATGACAAAATCGAGTTTCTCAATTCCGTTCTCAATCAAACGCACATCATACTGTCTTCGCACTTCGACCGCATTTACGAAGCATACGAAAAGACAGAAATGTGGGATATTTTGCGTGACAAATGCTTAAACATCGCAAGCACGGTTAAAGAGCTTACCGATATCGATAAAGAGCAACTCATGGTGTTTGATGGTTCGATTGCCAAAGCGCTCATCAGTATTGCCGATTTGGCAATTTGCGCATGTCAAAAGATAGTACAACCGCACCTTATGAGCGCGTCGCAACTCGATCTGCCCACCGATTACGAATACGAAAAAGCAAAGGGGCTGTACAGCAACTTTTTATACTATGCTACGGCGCTCGATCCAAAATACAATTTTTCGAGCTACAAACCCGATTATACGGGCAATCTTTTGTATAACGAAAGCGTTATCAGCAAACTCAACCGCTATAACTACGAAAACAAGGCAGCGCAAAAGAAACTGCTTTCCACTCCAAGCGCCGAACTCGACAGTTTCCGTAGCGATGCGGCGATCGCTATCAAATATTCGTATCATACGTGCTTTAAAGGCTTATACACGCCCAAAAACGATCAGGCACGTATTGCGCTCATCAACGAATCAATTTCGTTTTGTTTTGAAACGCTCATGCCGCGCGTATATATCGGCGAGGAAAAGCGCGTGGATATCGACATTAAAAATTACGCCCGCGCTACGGATGTTGCTTTCTATCTGAATCGCTTTTTAAACGATTTCGCCGAATACAACCGTCGTCTTGCCGCGGAATACGTCAATCGTTTTTACAAGCAGCTTCACGAGCTTACCAAGCTGTACTTTTCAATCGTGTACAGCAGCTACAACAAATACGTGAACAAAATCAAGGAATCGCGGGGGAAGGAATACCGCTATTACAAAAACTTTTTGTATCAGATCATTTGTTGTTGCGCTTTGGCGCTCAAAGATATCGTTTCGTTCGACCAACACACGTTAAACGAACGAATCAAAATTCTGAAATTGGGCAAACAGGCAACCGAAGAATTCTTGTTGCTCAACGATTACCATATCGAGGAATTGGAGCAATCGGCAAAATATTCGGACGTCCTCGACGTGTTTAACGCCTTTGACGATAGTTTAACGGAACTTACGAGCAAAAAATAATAGGCAGTTAGGCACGATAGCGTAAATCGAAACATATATCTTTTATATGATTTTCGATTTGCACAACGATTTGGCAACCAGTACTCTTTCGGCAAGCGAGCAAAGTCTTCGGCTACACGATACGGCGCAAACGATTTTCGCCTTTTGGAGCACGGAGCTTTCCGATCCGTTTTCTTTCATCGAAAGTAAAATCTCGGCGTTCGGAAACGCGCTGTTTGCCGTAGAGGACCTTTGGTTCATAACCGAAGACACGTTACCGCGACTGTGTGCACTGCCGCTTACGTACTGCGGACTGACGCATAACAAGCGCAATAGCCTCGCAGGCGGCGCTTTGGAAGATGCGCACCTGACGCCGTTGGGCGCAAAAACGGTCGCTTCGCTCGAGCGTGCAGGGATCGTGTTGGATACCGCACATCTTGGCAAAAAGAGCTTCTACGACGTCCTCGATTCTACCAATCACGTTATAAACTCGCACACGGGGCTTTCGTCAGTGTGTGCACACCCGCGAAACCTCGATTTCGACCAAGTGCGCGAAATTCTGGCGCGCGGCGGCATCGTGGGGCTTACGGCGGTAAAAGATTTTATCGGCGGCGACACGGTGGGCGACTACGTGCATTTAATCGACACGTTCGTGCAAACATTCGGGGTAGACGGCGCGTGTATCGGCACAGACTTTTACGGGACAGAGCCGCTACAAGGCTTACGCACGTATGACGACTTTGCCGACGTGCATTACAAGCTTTCCAACTTAGGCTATACCGATTCGGATATACGGAAAATATTTTATCAAAACGCAAACGATTACTTTTTGAACAGGAGAGAGAAATGAACCGCGAAATTTACGAAAATCCGTTGATCACACGCTATGCATCAAAAGAAATGGCGCAGATTTTCTCGGACGACAAAAAATTCCGTTTATGGCGCAAGCTTTGGATCGCACTTGCGGAAAGCGAAAAAGAATTGGGCTTACCGATCACGCAGAGCCAGATCGACGCCATGAAAAAGTATGCCGACGATATCAACTACGAGGTTGCCGAAGCGCGCGAAAAAGAAGTGCGCCACGACGTCATGAGCCACGTATACGCATTCGGGACGCAAGCCAAGGAAGCTATGCCGATTATTCATTTGGGCGCTACGAGCTGCTACGTGACCGACAACGCGGAATTGTTGATTTTAAAAGAAGCGTTGGAATTGATACAAAAAAAGCTTGTTGCCGTTATGGACAAGCTTCGTAAATTCGCGCTGACCTATAAAGACCTGCCCACGCTCGGCTTTACGCACTTACAACCTGCGCAGCTTACGACGGTAGGTAAGCGCGCGTCGTTGTGGTTACAAGACTTATTGCTGGACTACGAAAATATTACGCATACGCTTTCTACGTTCCGTTTACGCGGCGTAAAAGGCACGACCGGCACGCAGGCAAGCTTTCTGAGTCTGTTCGACGGCGACGGCAAAAAAGTCGATAAACTCGAAGCGCTCGTTACAAAGAAAATGGGATTAAGCCGTAGCTTTGGCGTAACGGGGCAGACGTACCCCAGAAAATTCGATTACAACGTAATTGCCGTGCTTTCCATGGTCGCACAAAGCGCCTACAAATTTGCGGGTGATTTGCGCGTTTTGCAAAACATGAAAGAAATGGAAGAGCCGTTCGAAAAGAGTCAAATCGGGTCTTCCGCCATGGCATACAAGCGCAATCCCATGCGCAGCGAAAGAATGTGCGCTCTGGCGCGTTTCGTCGTTTCTCTGCCCGTTAACGAGGCCATGACGGCTTGCACGCAATGGTTCGAGCGCACACTCGACGACAGCGCAAATAAGCGCGTCACGCTCGCGCAGGCGTTTCTGGCGCTCGACGGCGTGCTTAATTTATACAATAATATTGCCGAAAATATGGTTGTTTACGAAAAAATCATTCGCAAACACATCATGGCGGAACTTCCGTTTATGGCGACCGAAGAGATCTTAATGGCGTGCGTAAAGGCGGGAGGGAATCGGCAGGAACTGCACGAAAAGATCCGCACGCATTCCATGGAAAGCGCGCGCATGGTAAAAGCCGATGGCAAAGACAACGATCTTATCGATCGCATCAAAGCAGATCCCGCTTTTAAAACGATACACGGCTCGATAGATAAAATCCTATTGCCCGAAAACTTTATCGGGCGCGCTGCCGAACAAACCGAACAGTTCATCAAAGAGGAAGTAGACCCGATTCTCGCAAACCACAAAGATGCGCTGTCCGTTAAGGCCGAAATCAACGTTTAAACCGTTAAAACATTTTAACGAATACTTCGATCGCCGCTTAGGGCTCAACCTTAGGCGGCGATTTTTCATTGGGCAAATATAAATTCAACCCAAAGCCACGTCCATCAGCATCATAA
>JAIEBL010000033.1 GCA_029069015.1 Clostridiales bacterium | reverse complement strand
TTCATCTTCCCCGACGAAAAGGAAATCGCCGTGGTCACGCCCACGTCGGTTCACATTTTCAACCGCAATAAAGAGGAGCTCCAAAAAGAGATCGTCGTGAGCGACCTCGACGCCGACGCCGCCGAAAAAGACGGCTATCCGCACTTTATGCTCAAAGAAATCCACGAGCAACCGAGCGCGCTCAAAAAAATGATTTACGACCGTCTGACGCCCGACGGCGTCAAGCTGGACGGCATTAAACTGGACGGCAAAGATATCCGAAAAATTTACATCGCAGCATGCGGCTCTGCCTACCATGCGGGGCTCGTCGGCAAATACTTTATCGAGCGCTTTGCGGGACTCGACGTCAACGTGGAGTTTGCCAGCGAATTCCGCTACCGCGCGCCGAATTTAGCGAAAGACTGCCTGACGGTCATCATCAGCCAATCGGGCGAAACCGCCGACTCGCTTGCCGCCCTCAAAGAAGCCAAACGACAGGGATGCCGTACTTTGGGTATCGTTAACGTCGTGTCTTCGAGTATCGCACGCGAAGCGGACGACGTCCTCTATACCCGCGCAGGCCCCGAAATTGCCGTCGCCACCACCAAAGGCTACATTACGCAGGTTGCCGCCTTGTTTTTGCTCGGCATTAAGTTCGCCGCCGACCGCGGCACGTCTGCCCCTAAAACGCTGCAAGAAATCACCGAAGCGCTCGGTCGCGTACCCGAACAGCTTTCGCTCTTTCTCGACGCCTGCAAACCCACGATCCAATACATCGCAGGCAAGTATTACACGGGATCGGACGCCTACTTTATCGGACGCGGCTACGACTTTACGGCAGCAAAAGAAGCAGCGCTCAAACTCAAAGAGATCTCCTACATTCACGCCGAAGCATACGCCGCGGGCGAATTAAAGCACGGCACGATTTCGCTGATCGAAAAGAACTCGCTCGTCATCGCGCTCGCCACCGATGAAAGCTTATACGACAAAACGCTTTCCAACATCAAGGAAGTGCGCACGCGCGGCGCACGCGTCGTGGGCGTCACGGATACCCCCGCCGCTATCGAAAAAGAATGCGACGACC
>JAIEBL010000329.1 GCA_029069015.1 Clostridiales bacterium | reverse complement strand
ACGAGTTATTCGGGGAAGACAAGATGCCGCTGTGCAAAGAAGCGATACGCCTTATAGAGCAGAACGTGTAGCCGAGGATAAAGTATGAGCCAGTTAGACGTTTATTACAGAGCTTTTAAAGAGTACCGCAAGGAAACACTCGAAGATGCCGAGTGTCAGCGTTCGCGCAAGGCGATCAAAGCGGCGAACGTAGAAGAAGACCGCTTGGAGTCAGTAAAGTATCTTTGCGATATTCAGGACGATTGGGTGATCGCAATCGAGAAGGGCTTGGTGTTCGTGGAAAAAGCCGTCGCCGAAGAGCGGCAGTTCATTCGTACGAACGGCGAAGTCGTGCCCATCGAAAAGGTCAAAAAGATTTCCAAAGATTCGGTCGTGCACCTAGCCAAGCACAGCGAGATGATCACGCACGTACCCGAAGAAGACAGTCAGACGGACGTGATCCCCGATAAGCTGTATATGGTGGAAAAGCTGAGCGACTACGCCGTATACGAAAACCGCTTTCTCTACATGTTGCTCTGCTATTTGCAAAGCTTTATCGATTTCCGTTTGGAAAAGATAGAGGATCTGCGCCGCAGTTACGCGGGCTACTTCGCAATTTCCAAAGAGGTGCAGACGCCCAAAAGAAAGCTTACGGTAAAAGCGGAGCTACACGACGACCGCACAGACAACCCTTATCCCGTTGCCGACGAAAAGTCGTTGCTGCTTCTCCAACGCATCAAAGACTGTCAACGGATCGTGAACGCGCTTTTAAACACCGACCTTATGACGCAGGTGGCGAAAACGCCCATGATCAAGCCGCCCATCGTCAAGACGAACGTGCTGAAAATGAACAACAATTTCAAGCAGGCGCTCGCGCTCTACGATTTCGTAGCGACTTATAAAGGGGCGGGCTACACCTACGAAGAAGTCAAGTACGATCTGACGCCCTTAGGCGAAAAAGTCGCCGACGAACTTGCCGAAGTGTCGAACATGGCGACCTTCCTTGCCTATAAGTACGGCAACGACTTAGACGATGTTTTGGAAACGACGTACCGCAAAGAAGAGGAGCGGCGGAAAGAGGAAGAAGAGAAAAAGCAGCTTGCCCGTATTGCGCGCCTTAAAAAGGCGGCGCTCGAATCGAATCAGTCCATGGAAGAATATATGCTCGTGCTCGAAGAGCGCAACCGCGCGCTCGAAAAGGGCAACGAGCAGCGCATCGCCATGCGGCACGAAATCGAGAACCTGCATAAGAACATCGACGTCCTTGTACGTGAGAAAAACGAACTGCTGCGCCGCACCGACGAACTTAGCGAGGAGAACGCACAAAAGGATGCCGAAATCGAGCGGCTCAACCAAAAGTACGAAGATGACATGGCGGCGCTTGCAAGAAAGCACGAAAACGACCTGAACGAGCGGGAAGCGCAGGTCACGGCGCTCTATATGGGCGAGGCGGACAGGGTGCGTGCCGAATGGGAAGAAAAGACGAGCACGCTCACCGAAGAATACGACGGCAAGATCTACGAGTGCGAGCAGCAGATCGAAAGTCTAAACGAGCAGCACGCCGCTGCCGCAGAGCAGTTCGAGCAAGACACGCTGATCGCCAAAGAAAAACTGGCAGACGCGAAGAAAGAGTTTGCCGAGAAAAAGGCGGCGTTCGATGCGGAAAACGCAAAACTCAGGGCGGATAACCTCAATATC
>JAIEBL010000328.1 GCA_029069015.1 Clostridiales bacterium | reverse complement strand
TTTTAAGGGTGCCCGGATTGGTGAATCTATTCCAGAAGAGGCGTAGGTGTTCGATTATTTTTTATTGATTTTTTTGGCAATCATCAGCGCGGGCTGTTTGTCTAAGATCACTGCGTTGATTTTGCCGTTCGATAAATCGGTCATGGCAAGTGCACCCGTGTTGTAGGCTTTGGTGTTTACGCCGAACCCTTCGTAACCGAAATCTTCGTCACCGTGCGAATACATATACCCCGTGGTACCTGCTTGCGTACCAATAATGTACGAGGAAGTTTTTGCTTTCAAAATCGCTTCGACGTCTTCCACCGACGTGCAACCGTCGAAAGTGGTGTCGCCTTCTCTGACGACGATGACCTGCGCGGATGTATAGTAGCCGTCGGCAAAATCCACTTTTATTTTTCTCGTATCGTCCACCGTTATGCCCGCCATGCCGATGTCACTGTCGCCATTTTTTACATCGTCAATGATACCGTCAAAGTCCATATCTTTGATAAACAGGTTTTTGCCTAAACGCTGCGCGATATTATAGGCAATCTCGATATCCACGCCGTAGAACGCGCTGTCGTCGTTGTACGACTCGAACGGAGGGAAGTAGGCGTTGGTCGCCACCACGAAGTCACCCGTAGCCGGCGTGTTGGTCTTGTTTTTGTAGCTGAACGTGGCTTCGCCGTTAAAGTACGAGTTGATCAGCGTGTTGAGCGCGCCGCTCGCCTTGCTTTCGGCAAGATAGGCGTTCACTTCGTCCAAAAGTGCGGTGTTGCCTTTCTGAATGGCGAACGCGTAGTCTTCTTCGGTCAACTCGATGTCGATGACTTTCACTTTTTCACTTTTGCTGCAAGCCGTAAGCGAAAGCGCCATTGCCACAATCAATGCGGCGGAGAGTAGAACAGTTAATACCTTTTTCATTCCTATATACCTCTTATAAAATAGTAACGGATATATAGTAGCACGAATTTAAACGAAAAGCAACTGTTTTTGCATAAATATTCAATTTTTCTGTATATTTATAAATGATTATGTATTGTCGTTTTGGGCACGTTTTTTATATGGACGGCATTATAAACGGCGGAAAAGCAGCTCGACGATCAGGCGTCTGCCGTGGCGGTGTAAGTATACCGAGTTGAATGCAAAGTCGAAGATAAGGGCGGCGGAGAGAAGGACGGCAAGGGGTAAGAGAATATTTTCGGGAACACGGACGAGGGCATGGGTAACGGAACGCCAAACGAGCGTCATGGAAAGTGCGGCGAGGATGCCCCATATAAACGAATAGCGAAGAGAAATATATCCTTTGTAGTTATACTGTTTGCGGTGGTAATTCCATAACCGCACGCCGTACGCTTTGTGATAGAAAAGTCCTGTGATAAATTCGGTCAGCGTGGCGATCGCCGCCGTCAGCACGGCATAGAGAAGCAGGCACAGACAAAAACGCAATGCGCGGGAAAGAGGCGTTTTCCCTTTTTCGCGGAACTTTTTCCAGAAGCCGTCTAAAGGTGTAGAGAGCAGAAAGTACATACCGAGCGCCGACAGTCCGTACATGGGGCAAAAGGGGAGCGTCAGTAATCCGCGGTCGCAAAAGGTATGAAACTTTATAAAGAATAAGAGCGTTTCCAAGCACCACCCGTAAAACGAGAACGCAACCGTCGCAATGGAAAGTGCACACAACCGCTTTTTAAGCGGTTGCGCTTTATACGGCAGGCGATCGATATAGAGCGGTGTCTTTTTCATATATATAATAGTATGGAATGTATACATTATATATATACACGTTGATGGCGTAATCCTCTCTGCCGTTCGCGCCTTGACTTTTACCCCGAAAACGGATATAATAAGCCCGGATGAAACGCATAGAGGAGAAAGAGTACGATGGGTAAGCGCGGAGAAAAGGCCAAGGCACTGTTTTTGCAAGGCTACAACTGTACGCAAGCGGTCGTGGGCGCTTTTTGCGACCTGCTTAACGACTGTATCTTATAAACATCTGAAGCTGCCGACGAAGATAGAGGTGTAGATCTAGGTGGT
>JAIEBL010000327.1 GCA_029069015.1 Clostridiales bacterium | reverse complement strand
ATCGGCATCAGCGTGTACACGTTGATTCGCGTCTATAGCGTCACGAGAGGATGGGTGGCGTCGGGCTGTGGCGTGTGGTTCGTGCTCGGGCTGTTTGTTTTGGTGGTGTTGAAATTTCTGTACCTTGCGCACTGGAAAATCCTCGTAAAGCGGGGAAAGTTTTCCGAGCAAAAGTGTGCCACGGTGGAGCGGTGTGCGTTTGAGTCGGAGTCGTCATTTCAGATGGGGACGCATGGGCGCACGTATACGGTAAGCAAAAAGTTCCGCGTGATCGCGCGGATCGACGGCGTGCGGTCGGTAGGGTTCGTAAAGGGTAACGTGCCGCCCGAACGGGGCGCGGTGCTCAAAGTGTTGATTCGTCCCGCTCACCCTAAAAAATGGATCATCGAAAGGTAGAGGAGAGTATATGAAACACAAACTCGGTTTTACGGCCGGCATAATGAACCTCATACTCGGCGGTATCCTGTTCGTGTTTGCGGTGCTGTTTATCATCATGGCGGCGTGCTGTATCATGATGTCCTTTTCGCTGTTCTTTATGGCGGCGATCCCCGCGTTTCTGGTGACGGGCTTTCTGGCAAGCGTCACGCTGATCGCGGCGGCGGTGAACATAGCCGTCGGCGCGGGCGCAGTCGCTACTTCAATTAAGGGCGGACTTCCCGTGTACGTCGTGTCAATCGTTTCGCTCGTCGTCGACGTTGCCATGCTGCCCGTAAGCATTTGCGGCTTGGCGTGCGGCGTGTTTTTGATGCAAGACGCGAGCTTCCTTTCGGTGTTTGTTCTGATAATTTCCGTGCTCAGCGTAGCGGCGGTGATCGCGAGCACGGTGCTCGATATCGTGTGCCTGAAAAGTCGAAAGAGTGAAGCGGCGCAAAACGCATAAAGACAAAGCCGCTTGACGAAAAGTCGAGAGCGGTGCTATACTTTTGTTTGTAGTAAAGAGAAAATAGGGAGAGGGGAAAATGCAATCGTTGCGTAAAATTTACAGGATCGGCAGAGGTCCGTCGAGTTCGCACACCATGGGACCCGAGCGGGCGGTACTTATTTTAAAAGAGCGTTTTAAAGATGCCGACTGTTTCAAGGTCACGCTGTACGGCTCGTTGGCGCTCACGGGCAAGGGGCACGGCACGGACAGGGTCATCGAGGAAACGTTTGCGCCCGTTCCTTGCGAGGTGGTGTTCGATACGGTCACGCCTTGCGATATCCACCCCAACACGATGAAGGTAGAAGCCTATAAGGGGAAGAAGCTTTTGGGCGAAAAGCGCGTGTTCAGCGTGGGCGGCGGCGCGATCCGCTTTGAGGGCGAGCCGAAAAAGGCGTCGGACGAAGTGTACCCCTTAAATACATATACGGAGATCGCCGACTACTGCAAGGCGCACAACATGCGGCTTTGGCAGTACGTTTCGCTTTGCGAAGATGCCGATATTTTTTCCTATCTTGCGGATGTTTGGGCGCGCATGAAACACACGATCCACGAAGGGCTGATCGTGTCGGGGAAACTTCCCGGTATCTTGGGCACGGAGCGGCGTGCGCAGAAACTCTTTAACCAGCGGCATATGGACGAATCGGCGCAGACGCGCGAAAACAGGCTCGTCTGTTCGTACGCCTTTGCGACCAGCGAGCAGAACGCCGCGGGCGGAACTGTCGTGACCGCACCCACCTGCGGGTCTTGCGGCGTCGTGCCGAGCGTGCTCCAATACATGCAGGAAACGCGCGGCTTTTCGGACGAGCAGATCGTGCGCGCGCTTGCGGTGGGCGGGCTCATCGGCAACCTGATCAAACAGAACGCGTCCATAAGCGGCGCGGAATGCGGGTGTCAGGCCGAGATCGGGTCGTCGTGCTCGATGGCGGCGGCGGCGCTTGCCGAGCTTTTCGAGATGGGCTTGGAGCAGATCGAGTATGCGGCGGAAGTAGCGATGGAACACCACCTCGGGCTTACGTGCGACCCCATCGCGGGACTCGTGCAGATCCCTTGTATCGAACGGAACGCCGTGGCGGCGATGCGTGCTATCAACGCCGTATCGCTTGCAAACTTTCTGTCGGATACGCGCAAGATCAGCTTCGACGTTATCGTCAAAACCATGCTCAACACGGGCAAAGATCTGGACATCGGCTACCGCGAAACGTCCGTCAGCGGGCTTGCCAAATTCTACGAATTGCCCGTAGCGTCGCAACAGAACGATAAACCGAACGGAGAGGAGAACTGAAAAATGGAAAAAGAAAGCAACGGCGAAAAAGGGATCGGGATCGTGCCCTTGCGCGGGATCTTCGACAGCGAAGCGTTTCGGAATTCTCCGTCGCCGCTTACGGTGGCGCTCGGAAAAGATATGAGCGGCAACCACGTTGTTTGCCGTTTAGAGAAAATGCCCCATCTGTTGATCGCGGGCGTGGTGGAGAGCGATATATCGACCTGCTTGCATGCCATGATCCTCAGTCTGCTGCATAAAGCGACGCCCGACGAGGTTCGCCTTATTCTGGTGGATTCCGAGCAAGGCACGTTCAATGCATATAAGGGTTTGCCGCATCTTGCGGGGAAGGGCGTACTCGAAAGTGCGCGCGAATTTTTGGACGCGCTCGACCTTTTGGGCGATGAAATGGAACGCAGATACGTTCTGTTCAGTCAATACCGCGTGTATAACGTGCAGAATTTCAACGAAAGCGACGCCGTAAAGAGCGGTGCACAGCGGCGCTTACCGTATATCGTCCTTATCGTAGACGAGCTTGCCCAATTTCTGATCGACGAAACCTGCCGCGACGAAGCGGAAGAAAAAATCATGCGTCTTACGCAGAAAGCGCGTGCCGCGGGCATTCATCTCGTTTTGTCGACGCAGCATCCTAATGTAGACGTCATCACGGGTACAATCAAAGCCAACGTTCCCAGCCGTATCGCGTTTGCGGTGGACCGTGCGATGGATTCGCGCATCATTATAGACGAGAACGGCGCCGAAAAACTCCGCGGCAAGGGCGACATGCTGTATGCCCCGATGGGCTTCAACGATCCGATGCGCGTGCAGGGCGCGTACGTGACCGACAGAGAAATTGTCGCCGCTACCGAACTTTTGCGTAACCGCAAATAAACAAATAAGAAAATGACCCCCGAAAAGCGACAAGATGCGGAAAAAGGTTGACAAAACCGCGGGGGGGGTAGAATATATCTGTCTTAATAAGGGGAAAGATATGAAAAGAAAAAGTTTGTATACGTTACTGATGTGCGTCATTCTGGCGTGCGCGAGCGCAGCGATCGTTGCTTGCGGCAAAAAGGACAAGTGCGCGGCGGGGCATACGTATGACGAATACATGGTATGCACCGTTTGCGGCTATTGCCCGTATACCCTGTCATATGACTTGAACAATGACCGCGAATCATACGCCGTAGTGGGATTGAGTTCGGGCCCGATTACGGAAGAAGGGATCGAAATCCGCATCCCGCCAACGTATTGCGGTTTGCCCGTTACCGAAATCAGTGGCAATGCCTTTGCGAGGCACTATTACGTAACGAGTATAACGATACCGCAATCAGTAACAAGTATCGGGGCCGGGCTGTTTTCCGGATGCGACAGCCTGCGTGAGATTACGGTAGCGAGCGACAATCCCAAATATCACAGTGCGGGGAACTGCCTCATAGAAACGGCAACGAAAACGTTGATCGCGGGTTGCAAGAATAGCATTGTCCCTACGGACGGCAGCATAACGAATGTTGGGGATAGGGCATTTTACAATTGCAGTAGCCTGACAAGTATAGAGATACCGCAGCAGGTAACGAGTATCGGGGATCATGCATTCTCTGATTGCAGTAAGCTGACGAGCATAACGATACCGCAGTCGGTAACGAGTATCGGGAGCGGCGCATTTTCTTCATGTGTCTGTTTAACGATATACTGCGAAGCCCAAAGCGCGGCGAGCGGCTTTGATAGCAATTGGAGCGGTTGGTACTATCCGTGCCCCGTCGTATGGAACTGCAAGAATAACGATAAAGACGCGGATGGATATGCCTATGCGATCATAGACGGCGTACGTTACAGCCTGAAAGACGGAATAGCGACCGTAATAAGACAACTGAGTGATCTGAGCGGTTCGGTAACGATACCGTCGAGCGTTATCTATAAGAGCGCGAGTTATACTGCTACGAGCATTGCAAGTTCGGCATTCGAGGATTGCGCCTTGAGCGGCATCGGCTTACCGAGCAGTATAACGAGTATAGCGCGAAGGGCTTTCAGAAATTGCGGCCACCTAAGTGCTATAACGATACCGCAATCGGTAACAAGTATCGAATGGGAGATATTCGAGGGATGCGATGTCTTAAGTGAGATAACCGTAGCGAATGGCAATCCCAAATATCACAGTACTGGAAATTGCATCATAGAAACATCAACAAAAACGTTGATTGCGGGTTGCAAAAACAGCATAATTCCTACCGACGGTAGCGTGACGAGTATCGGGAGAGACGCCTTTTCCGGTTGCAGTAGCCTGACGAGCATAAGCATACCGCAGGGCGTCACGAGTATTGGGAGTTACGCCTTTTTCGGTTGCGGTAGTTTGACGAATATAACGATACCGAGCTCGGTAACGAGTATCGGAAGCGGGACGTTTTGGTATTGCCGTAGCTTGACGAGCATAAGTATACCGCAGTCGGTAACGAGTATCGGAGGAGGTGCATTCGAGGCTTGCAGTAAGCTGACGAGCATAACGATACCGAACGGCGTAACGAGTATCGGGGATAGAGCATTCTCTGATTGCAGTAGTCTTACGAGTATAACGATACCGAACAGCGTTACGAGTATCGGGGGTGGTGCATTCTCGGGTTGCGAAAGCCTTACGAGTATAACGATACCGCAAGGCGTTACGAGTATCGGGGATGATGCGTTCTTTAATTGCCGTAAGCTAACGAGCATAACGATACCGCAAGTGACGAGCATCGAGAAAAGTGCATTCGAGGGATGCATCGGACTGACCGATATAACGATACCGCAGTCAGTAACGAGTATCAGGGAGCGTGCATTCCATTATTGCAGTAGCCTGACGAGTATAACGTACGGTGGAACGAAAGCGCAATGGGAGGCAATCGGTAAGCAAAACTGGAATTACAACACAGGCAACTATACAATTACTTGCACGGACGGGACGCTTAGTAAGAGTGAGAGCTAAGGGGCAAAACGTGGGTAAAAATTTTCGAAAATTTTTTATTTTTACTGCGTGAAAATGCTTGACTAAAAAAAGGAATCGGTATATACTACTCGCGTAATCAAGGTTATGGGCGTGTTGATGCGGATTTGCAAGCAAACGTAGCCGAAAATGATTACTTCAAATTGCTCATCATTTTCCCCCTTATCATATAGCAAAACGGTCGATTGGTTCAATCGGCCGTTTTGCAATTTCAGGGGTATTTGCTTTAGATATCTCGCTTTCGCGGCTATTGTCACCTCGACCGAAGCGCAGCGAAGTGGAGAGGGATTTCTTTTAAGATTTCTCCGCGCGCACTTCGTGCTTGGTCAAAATGACAGGAAGAGCGGCAGAAAAGATCAGTCCTTGATATAGGTAAGGCAGGCGGCTTCGTCTTCGCCTTGTCCCATAACGGTAATGCCGTTGGAAATGCAACGGTTGTCTTTATTGAAAATGCATTTGGCGGTGCAGGTGATTGCCGTGTCTACGCTGTAATTGGCGGGGACGAAATCGTCGGCGGCTTCGAAGAGCGACTCACGCTTTTTTTGGTCGGGCGAGTAGGTCAGGCATTCGGTGTACGTATCCACGTTGATGGCTTTGGCGCAGCAGGAATAGCCCTTGTTGTACTTGCATTCCTTCAAACCGCATTTGAGGTCTTTCATGGTTTTGCTTTCTCCTTTTGGGGTTTTATCGTTTACATTTATTATTGTCCGATGTTTCTTATTTTCATGCATGCCGCGTATAACGATTCCCGTCGCTTGCTTGACAAACCGTGCGCGTGCGTTATACAATAAGATGAACAGAGCGGACGCGCGGAGGCTTTCAGGCGAGTGACAAGATCAGAAAAAACGATATTCGCTGGTTTCGGCGCGGCTACGGTCGGGTTGCTGGCGCTCTGTGTTTTTTCGCCCTTTCTTAGCATTGCGCTCTTTCCCGTAGCTGTGGTTCTTTTGTACTACGCGGGCGCGCGGACGAAGTGGTGGTTGCTCCTTCTTGCGGGCGCGCTGTACGCTGGCGCGGGACTTCTCTTTCGCGGCGTGAACCTGTTCTTGTTGACGGGGGCGGTACTCACGTTATCGCTTGGGGCGGTCGCGGCATTTCGCAAAAAGCTTCCGCCGCTTGCGGAATCGGCGATATGTGCGGGCGTGTGCTTGCTCGTAACGTGTGCTACGGTGGGCGTGTTCGCGCTCGTTTTCCGTACGGGGTTGACAAACGTGATCACACGCGCGATCGCAAAGTGCGATACCGACCCCGTAACGGCCTTTCTTTCGCAGCGGTTCTACCGTAAGCAAACGGAGGAAAGCTTAGGACATCTGCCGCTGACAAAAGGCGACGAACTCTATGCGAGCGAGGCGCTTACCGAATACGCGCACTCGATCGGGCGACTGCTCGAAAACGAAACGCTTTGGTACGTTTCGGGGTTCGGCGCATTTGTGGGCATCTTGTCGCCCTTTTGCACCTTTGCGTTTTTGCAGGCGGGTAAGCGCGGCGACGTTGCCGTTCGGGTGGAAACGCTGCGGCTCGGACACGGTTATCTGAAAGCGGTCGTGCTGCCCGTGCTCGTATTTTCGCTTTTAGGGTTCTACGAACCGCTAAGCAGCGCGGTGCGCACGGTCTTTAATGTGTTTATCACGATTCCCACGGCCTTTTGCGGCATCAGTTTACTGTTCTATGTTGCCAAACTTTTTCACGGCAAAGCGCGCATCGCGTCGATCGTTGTGTTTTGGCTATTGATGGCGACGGCGGCGGTATTCTGGGAATGGGGACTGATCGTCTTGGGCTTTTTAGGGATAGCAGACATTATCATCAACGTGCGGAAATTGCTCGACTGGGCGTTATCTTAAGAAAAATCGAAAGGAGTATATAGATATGAAAGTTATATTGAAAGCGGACGTTAAGGGACAGGGCAAAAAGGGCGAAGTCATCAACGTATCGGACGGCTACGCGCGCAACTTCCTTTTTAAAAACGGACTTGCCGAAGAGGCGACCGCGTCGGGCATGAACGCCGTGCGTATATCGGCGGAAGCGGCGGAGCACCGTAAGGCCGTGGAAAAGGCGGCGGCTATCGAACTGAAAAAACAGCTTGACCAAACCACCGTGACGGTCAAGATCAAAGTGGGCGAATCGGGCAAGCTGTTCGGCGCGCTCAATTCGCAGGCGATTTCGGACGCACTCTCGAACATGGGAATTACGCTCGATAAGAAGAAAATCGTCATTGCCGAGCCCATCAAAGCGCTCGGTCGCTATACGGTCACGGCAAAGCTGTATCCCGAAATCGCGGCAAAGCTGACGGTCGTCGTCGAAGCCCAATAAAATACAAAAAGACTAAAATTTTTCAACCCGGAAAGGAGCATATAGAAACAGTATGGCTAAGAGTGCGAATGAACTGAACAAGAATTTGGCACAGATGTTGAAGGGCGGCGTGATCATGGACGTGACCACGCCCGAAGAAGCGGTTATCGCGCAGGAAGCGGGTGCGGTGGCGGTCATGGCGCTTGAACGCGTGCCTGCGGATATCCGTCGCGACGGCGGCGTGGCGCGTATGAGCGACCCCGCTATGATTAAAGGCATACAGAAAGCCGTGACCATTCCCGTAATGGCAAAGGCGCGTATCGGGCACATTACCGAAGCGCGCGTACTCGAAGTGCTCGGCATCGACTATATCGACGAAAGCGAAGTTCTGACGCCCGCCGACGACGCTTACCACATCGACAAACACCTGTTCAAAGTACCCTTTGTTTGCGGCGCGCGAAACCTCGGCGAAGCGCTCCGCCGTATCGGTGAAGGCGCGTCGATGATCCGCACGAAAGGTGAAGCGGGCACGGGCAACGTAGTGGAAGCCGTGCGGCACATGCGTCAGATGATGAGCGAGATTCGCTTGCTTTCCAATAAGCCTTCCGAGGAGCTCATGAGCTACGCCAAGGAAATCGGCGCACCCTACGACCTCGTGCAATACGTGGCGCAAAACAAGAAATTGCCCGTTGTCAACTTTGCGGCGGGCGGTGTCGCTACGCCGTCGGACGCCGCGCTCATGATGACGCTGGGGGC
>JAIEBL010000326.1 GCA_029069015.1 Clostridiales bacterium | reverse complement strand
CCTTCTTTGCTGCGCTCGCATAGTAATCGTACTTATTGCGTGCCATACTCTCGCCCGCGAAAGCCTCCATCAGGTTTGCTTCGGTTTTCGAGCCCTTTAATAGTTTCATTATCCTATCCTCCTGTTCGTAGTTTATTTTATGGGATTACGTTTTTATTTATGCCATAACGAGGCTTGCCGCACCTAAACACCCTGCGTCGTTGCCCAGCTTTGCCGTCACCACCGCCGTCGGCTCTCCGCGATCTCCGCCGTAGCGGTTGGCGTTGACGTATTTTTTGAGCGGATCGGTCAGCGCCGCGCCCTGCGCACAAACGCCGCCGCCTAAGATAACGGCTTGACTACCGAAAATATTTACCACGTTTATGATACCTTCGGCAAGATAGTGCAAGTATGCGTCTATCACGCGCTGCGCCGTACCGTCGCCCGCCTTTGCGCACTCGAAACTCGTCTTGCCGTCTACCTTGTTTAAGTCACCCTGCGCGTAGTCCCACATCGCGCTTTTGCGGTCGGTCAGCATAGCAAACACGGTCTGCCGCACGAGCGCCGTTGCCGACGCATAGGTCTCGAAACAGCCTTTGCGCCCGCACGTACACGGCACGCCGTCCGCAACAATCGTCATATGCCCGATTTCCGCACCGCGGCCGTTGCACCCTTCGAAGAGTTTGCCGCCGATAACGATACCGCCGCCCACGCCCGTTCCGAGCGTGATGAGCGCCGCATCGCTGTACGCCTGCCCTGCGCCGAAACGGCATTCGCCTAAGCAGGCCGCGTTCGCGTCGTTGGCGACCTTTACGGGTACGCCCGCCTTTTGCCGCAAAGCGTCGGCAAGAGGGGCGTCCTTCCAATACAAATTGTTGTTATACACGATGACGCCGTGCGCGCCGTCCACCATTCCCGGGCAGCCTACGCCCACGCCTTCTATACGTTCGCCGCCCGTAAGAGAGACGATTTGCTCACCGATAGACGCCGCCACTTCTTCAAACGGGCGCGTAGCAAGCGTGGGGATCGACGACTTTTGTAAAATCGTTCCGTCCTCACTGACCAAAATGCCCTTGACGGCCGTACCGCCGATATCGATGCCTACATACTTTTTCACTTGTTGTTATTCTCCCTCTTTCCGATGCGGCTATCCGCAACCGTCGCAAAAACCGTAAGTTAAGTAAAGCACGGGGCAACTTGCCGCCGCGCTTTCTTTTTTACCGTTACAAAAAACGCTATTTAATGATAATGGTGTTGAGCGAACCCGTGATCTCCGCTTTTTCCTGTTCGCGTTTCTGATTGAGGTAATCGTTGAATACCGACGCCGCACTACGTCTGTTGAGAATAATGTACTTACGCGTAAGCGGCAGTCCCGTTTCTTCGGGCTCGACCGTTTTTGCGGTGGCGCGTTTTTTCGCCGCTCCCACTTGGGGCGACTTGGTTTGCGGCTTGGTCGCCGCCCTCTTTGCAGGGGCACGTTTTGCGGGCGCGCCCGTTTTCGCCGTCGTTTCCTTTTGGGCGGGTTTGCTTTGCGCTTTTACCGTATTCGCCGCCTTAGGCGCAGCACCCGTGATCTCTTCCGCGCGAGCTTCGATTTCTTCTATGCTTCTTGCGGCAGGACGACGTACGATCGTGCGCAGACGCGCACCGTTCTCGGACGAAGGTTGCGTGTAGACGCCGCGACGACGCAACGGGGGTTGCGTTTTCGGCGCACGGCTCTGCACAGGCGGCTCGTCCTCTTGTTCCGCTTCCGCCGACTCCTCCGCTTCCTCTTATTCGGAAAGCGTTTCTTCTTCCTGTTCGAACGCACTCGCCTCAGAATCGCCTGTATCTTATACACCTCTCCGAGCCCACGAGACATCTCAG
>JAIEBL010000325.1 GCA_029069015.1 Clostridiales bacterium | reverse complement strand
AATCCTGGCTCATCAAGAAGCCGATTGCCCACCGCGGGCTTTCCGATGAAGAAAATCCCGAAAATTCGTTGGCGGCTTTCTCGCGGGCAATCGAAAAGGGATTTCCCATAGAATTGGACGTTCGTCTGATCGACGACGGTACAGTGGTCGTTTTCCACGACGAGACGCTTGGACGCATGACCGAGCATGACGGCTATGTTTCCACGCTCAAAGCGGATGACCTTAAAGAGCTTCGCCTCAAGAAGAGCGACGAATGCATTCCCACCTTAGAGCAAACCCTTTCGCTCGTAAACGGCCAAGTGCCGCTGCTTATCGAAATCAAAGGCACGGGAAAAATCGGCGCGTTGGAAAACAAAACGATTTCGCTTTTAAAGGCGTACAGCGGCGAATACGCCATACAGTCGTTTGACCCCTACTCTCTTGCATATTTCAAAGAGCATGAACCGGATATTATGCGCGGACAGCTTTCCGCCGCTTTCGGAAAAAAGTCTGGCATTCCTTTCTTTAAGCGCAAGGCACTTTCACAATTGAAAGTAACGAATATTTCCGCGCCGCACTTTATTTCCTATTGCTTTTCCGATTTGCCCAATAAGTACGTTGCGAAAAAAGGGCTCTTTACATTGGCATGGACGATACGCAGCAACGCCGATTACGAACAGGTCAAAGAACACTGCGATAATATTATTTTCGAACGGTTTTTGCCAAACACCTAAGCAACCCAACCGAAAAAGGCACTGAAAAAGTGAACGAATTTTTTCAAGCATTAAAAAACAAACGAGCACGACGCGAATATTTTAAGTCGATTTTAGTGGGCGCGGCATCTACCCTGCTCGACTTTTTGGTTACGGCCCTCATTCTGTATTTGGCATATCACGAACACTACGACGGATTCATGGGCGTGTTTACGGGCAAACTCAAAGCGGACGTCGTCCACCCCACTGTGCCCGCTATCTCTATCTACATAACTGCGACGGTACTCAGCTTTATCGTGTCTATTTTATTCAACTATATCATGAGCATCTTTTTTGTGTATGAATACGGCAATGTGGGCAAGAACACAAAAGGCTTTACGAAATTCGCCATATTCGCGCTCATCGGACTTACCATCACCACCGTAAGCAGTGTCATTTGTTCGCAGGTGTTCGGACTTTCGGGCAGCAACGTTTGGTGGATCAAAATCGCCATTGCCGTACTCGTATTTATCTTCAACTTCTTTACCCGCAAATATTTCGTGTTCAACATTGCGCTCATCCGCGACGACGAAAACACGATCAACCTTTAAAACCGCAAAGCAAACCTACCGATAAAAACAAAACGGCGAAAAGCACTCGTAGCTTTCGCCGTTTTCATATAACTGCACGGCTTACAAAAACTACGTTTTTGTTTTGCTAACGCAAATCTATTTGCAAAATGCAAATAGAAGCCGTTCGTTGCATAACATCGTGAAAAGCACTTGCAAGCAAGCTTTTCGCTTCTATTATATGGCGTAGAGTAGCGCGCCCAACCCTGCCGAAAGCAAAATCAGCAGAATGGGCGACGCGCTTTTCTTTCGGAACTTTTTAAAGAGAAGCGCAAAGACGGTCAGCACGCCCAAGATGACGAGCGCACGCCAATCGAAGTGCACTTTACTCGGTAATGTTTGAAGCGACAAGACCACGGTCAAAAACATGGTAACGGACGTTGCAAGCACCAGCCCGATCACGACGGGGCGCAATCCGCCCAAGAATGCTTGCACGCCCGCAAATTTCATAAGTCCGCTCACGAGCGCGGCAATCAGGAGAATGATGATAAACGAGGGCAAGACGACCCCGACCGTAGCGCAGAGCGCACCGAAAAAGCCTGCCT
>JAIEBL010000324.1 GCA_029069015.1 Clostridiales bacterium | reverse complement strand
CTTCCGCTTCTTTGGCGGCGCAATAGAAAAAGTCGCCGTCCTTTTTATCGAGCATAGGAAGCTTTCCGCCGTTTACGAGGTGCGCGTTTTCTACGATCAGACTTTCGTCACGCTGACGGTAAATGCGCTCTAAGCGCACGAACGGCACGATAGACGAATCGAGCATGTCTTTGAGTACGTTGCCCGCGCCCACGCTCGGAAGCTGGTCGGCGTCGCCCACCAAAATCAATTTGCAAGAGGGCGGTATGCGCCGAAGAAGCGTATGGAACAGATACACGTCCACCATCGAAAATTCGTCCACGATGACCGCACCCGCTTCTACGGGGTCTGTTCCCCCCTCGCCCTCGTGTCCGATCATAAGCGCGCGGTGAATGGTGCTCGCCTCTCTGCCGCAGCTTTCGCTCATGCGCTTGGCAGCTCTGCCCGTGGGCGCCATGAGCACCGTCTTTATCCCACGCGACTCAAACACCGAAAGGATGCATTTGACGATCGTCGTTTTGCCCGTCCCGGGGCCGCCTGTGATCACCGTCACGCTACCGCTCGCCGCCGTGCCGACCGCCTGCTTTTGCACGGGGTGTAGCTCTATGCCCTCGCTGCGCTCGAACTCGGCAATCTCTTCCGTGTAGTCGCGCGGGGTGCGGTCGGTCTGCCCGATCAACTCCACTATTCTTTGCGCAACACCTTTTTCGGCACGGAAAAGCGCGGGAAGCATGACGCCCTTCCCGTCGTTTTCATCGTCTATATCGATCACTTTTACGCGGCGCGCCACCATCAGGTCGTCCAGCTCGGCAACGATCTGTTCCCTGTCGACGTCCAACAGGTTTGCCGCCGCCGTTACAAGCGTATTATACGGCAAATACGTATTGCCGTTCTTATCCGCCGCCTCTTTGAGCGTATACAGTATGCCAGCGCGCAAACGGAAAGAACTGTTCTTTTCCACGCCCAGTTTTTCGGCTATACGGTCGGCGGTGATAAAGCCGATGCCGTCCACTTCCTCTACCAAGCGGTAGGGATTCTGACTGAGCACCGTGACCGTATCGTCGCCGTATTCTTTAAAAATTTTGAGCGAAGTGCCGAGAGGGATGCCGTGTCCCTGCAAAAAGACCATCGTCTTTTGCATGCTCTCGATTTGCTCGTAGCGCATGGAAATCTCTTGCGCCTTGCTCTTCGATACGCCCCGTACCGAAGCGAGCCGTTCGGGCGCGTTCTTGATCACGTCGAACGTATCCGTGCCGAATTTTTCGGCGATCGACAGCGCAAGCTTAGGCCCTATTCCGGGGATGAGTCCGCTCCCCAAATAGCGTATAATGCCGTCGATCGTATCGGGGCGGCTCGCCTGCACGCGCGTCACTTTGAACTGTTTCCCAAATTTGGGGTGCATGGTAAACTCGCCCACGAGAGAAACGGTCGCCCCCTCGTAGACGGGCGGAAACGCGCCCACGCAAATCACGGGCTCGCCTTCGCAATCGAGCACGACGATGGTAAAGCCGTTTTCGTCGTTACGGAATCTTATCTCGTCTATCGTGCCGCCTATGACCATACTACTGTGCTAATTCCTTTAAAAGCGCGCGAATCTTGTCCGCCTTGTCCGTCTTTTCCCACGGCATATCCGAATTGCCGAAGTGCCCGCCCACCGTGGTAAAGCGGTAAATAGGCTTTCGCAGATCCAGATTCTCGATGATGCTGAGCGGACGGAAATCAAACAGCTCGTTTACGATTTTCAGAAGTTGTGCCTCGGTGTACTTGCTCGTGCCAAACGTATTGAGCGAAAGGCTTACGGGGCGCGCCTTACCGATGGCATACGCCACCTGCAATTGTAGCTTGTCTGCCGCGCCCGCCGCCACGAGGTTCTTGCAAACGTAGCGCGCGTAGTAGCACGCACTGCGGTCCACCTTCGTGGGGTCTTTGCCCGAAAACGCGCCGCCGCCGTGCGGGCACATGCCGCCGTACGTATCGACGATGATCTTTCTGCCCGTCACGCCGCTGTCGCCCGCAGGCCCGCCGATGACGAACCGTCCCGTGGGGTTAATGAGATACTTCGTGTTCTCTGTCAGATATTTGCCGCCGATCGTGGGTTTTATAATCTTTTCGATGCAATCTTCTTCCAGCTTCTCGTGCGTCACGTCGGGATCGTGCTGCGTGCTGAGCACCACCGTATCCACGAACACGGGCTTGCCTTTTTCGTACGCCACCGTCACCTGCGCTTTTCCATCGGGACGAAGATAGGGTATCTCGCCCGATTTGCGCGCCGCCGTAAGCGCCGCCGTGATCCTGTGCGCGAGCATAATGGGAAGCGGCATAAGCTCTTCCGTTTCGTTGGTCGCATAACCGAACATCATACCCTGATCGCCTGCACCCACCGCGTCGGCGGGGTCCATGCCGCCGCGACGCTTTTCGATCGCTTCGTCCACGCCCTGCGAAATATCCGCGCTCTGCTCTTTTATAC
>JAIEBL010000323.1 GCA_029069015.1 Clostridiales bacterium | reverse complement strand
AATTTAAAGTATTTTGCAAATTAATTATTGACAACCGAATTTGCTCGCTTTTGGGAGTAAATGTCTGGTCGGCGTTACATTAGGCAATCTTTCACTTTATTTTAATTCGGCAATGGTGACGCCCGTATCGCCCTCGCCGTATCTGCCGTAGCGGAATGAAACGATTTCTTTACGCGTCTTTAAATAGGCTTGCACTCCTTTGCCAAGTGCGCCCGTTCCTTTGCCGTGTACGATTCGGAGTATCGTACCGCTTGAGGATGACAGTAAATACGGCTCTAACGTTTCGATGGCTTCGGCGACCGTCATACCGAGCAGTTTGATTTCCTTTTCCGAAGGGGTGGTGTCTTTCGTGGGCTTCTGACGGCAAACTTCTTTCTGTTTCGGTTCTGCGGTCAGCGGCTTTGCCAGATCCTCGGGTTTGAGCGAAAATTGCATGTTGCCCACGCGCACGCGGTACAGTCCCTTTTTATCGGCAAGTCCTACGATTTCACCGTCCGATCCAAGCGAACGTACCGCCACGCGTTGGCCGATTTTCAATTGCTTTTCGGGGAGCGGCGCATATAGGGGGCTTAGGGTATCGTCGCTGTCTTGCCGCATTTCTTCCAGACGGTTGCGTAAGATTCGCGCTTTGCGCAACGCTTCCTCGTTCCCCTCTTTAATCGTTTCTTTCAGCTCTTCGATGAGTTCGTTTGCTTTTTCTATCATGCCGCCTACCAAACGTGCGGCTTCCGCTTTGGCGTTGCCTTGTAGTTTTTCGCGCTTTTCTTCAAGATTCTTTCGCGCGGTTTCCAACGCCAGTCGTTCTTCTTGCAGGCTCTCTTTTTCGCGTTCAAGTGCGGAAAGTTCATGTTCGGCGCGCTGCTTTGCGTTCTGTGCCTCGCATAGTACCGCTTCAAACCGAGTTTGCTCGTCTGTCAGGCTTTCCCGCGCATGGCGAAGAATGTAATCGTTGACCCCAAGCGTGCCCGCAATTTTCAACGCGCTGCTCGCGCCCGGAATACCGATGGTCAGCTTATAGGTGGGCAAAAGCGTTTCTTCGTTCAATTGCATGCACGCATTGGTCAGATTGTCGGACAGCAGGGCGTATTCTTTCAATTCGTTGAAATGCGTGGTGATGACGCCCTTGCACCCGATCAGCTCCAAATATTTGACGATACCTAAGGACAGCGCCGCGCCCTCGATTGGGTCTGTGCCTGCGCCGAGCTCGTCGAGCAAAACCAAACTGTTCGGCGTTACGGCGTCTGTGATGCGCACTACGTTGACGATGTGCGCCGAAAAGGTGCTCAGCGATTGTTCGATGCTTTGTTCGTCGCCGAGATCGCAAAACAGGTCGTCATATACGGCAAGCGTACTGCTTTGGTCGCATGGAATCGGCAAGCCGCTGTACGCCATTAAGCAGCAAAGCCCCGTTGTTTTAAGGCAGACGGTCTTACCTCCCTTATTCGGGCCTGTGTCGATGATGATTTTATAAGAAGTTCCTACTTCGATCGTGACGGGTACGACTTTCTTTGCATCAATCAGCGGATGGCGCACGTTTTTCAAAAGCAGCGAGCCGTTACGCGTAAGCGTGGGGATCGTGCCGTTATACGACTCCGCATACGCTGATTTGGCAAATATTATGTCTAGCATAATACATATTTTCAGGCAAAAACGCAGTATTTCTTCGGATTGTGCTACGCGCTCCGTCAGAACTGCCAGAATACGTTCGATTTCACGTTGCTCTTCCATTTGCAAATATTTGAGCTCATTATTTAGTTCCACCACGGGAAACGGCTCTATAAAGACAGTGGACCCGCTCCCCGATTGATCGTGGATCAAGCCTTGTACCATAGAGCGGCATTCCGATTTTACCGGTAAAACAAACCGCCCCATGCGTACGGTGACGAGGTTATCCTGCAAATACTTACTTATGCTGCTGTTGCGGGTATAGCTTTGCAACTTTTCTTTCAGTTTGGCGTTTGCCCCATGGATCTTGCGCCGCAAATCGCGTAACTTTTCGCTTGCGTCGTCGCGGAGTTCGTTTTCGCCCGCGACGGCATTCCCTATTTCGGTTTCAAGCGCGCGGTCGGTGATGAGGGGCGCAACGAGATTTTTAATATTTTGCACGTCTTCGCCGAGTGGCACAATTTCGCTTTTTGCGATACGTGCACAGCGCAGTACGGATGCCGCTTTTAAAAGTTCGGCAGGACGAAGTACCGCACCCGCCTTTGCCTTGTTTACGATTTCGGTTGTATCGTCGTAATCGGAAAGCGGACTGACCGAGTACTTGTTTTTGATTCGATATGCTTCGTCGGTCAGCGTGAGTGCATTTTGCACGTCGGCAAACGTGCGCTGCGGCGTCGTGCGCAAAATTTCCTCTTTGGCGCAATCCGAAATGGCATATTCGGAGAGTCGGCGCAAAATTTCGTCAAACTCCAATACTTTGAATAATTTTTCGTCCATATAG
>JAIEBL010000322.1 GCA_029069015.1 Clostridiales bacterium | reverse complement strand
TGATTTTTTTGTGCAAAGGGCGGAAGCGTTTTATAAATTTTACTACGAAAAAATTGCCGATATAAAGGCGCTGCCCAACCGTACGCATTTCGCGCTTTCGAGCCTCGAAAGAATGGGTAAGCTGAAAGCCGTGGTTACGCAGAATATCGACGGGCTACACTACGCGGCGGGGAGCAAAGTCGTCTACGAGTTGCACGGGTCTGCCATGCGCAACACCTGTACGCATTGCGGGGCGTTTTATACGCTGCAAGACATCTTGGAAAAGAAGCCGCTGCCGACTTGCACGGAATGCGGCGCGCTCATTAAGCCCGACGTTACGTTGTACGGCGAAGCGCTGCCAATGGACGCCTTCGAGGGCGCGCTTGCGGCAATCGCGCAAAGCGATCTTCTGATCGTGGGCGGGACGTCGCTTGCCGTGTATCCCGCGGCGGGTCTGATCGGCTACCGCGGCGGCAGATTGGTCGTGATTAACCGTGACCCCACGCCCGCCGATAAAAACGCGGCTCTGGCCGTGACGGGTGTTGCGATAGGGGACATATTGGGGGATCTTTTTTAGATTGCGCGGCTTGGAACCGTCGTATGGCTCTGAATGAAAAGTAAAAGGTGGTCGTTAAATTCAAACGGCTGCCTTTTTTGTTTGGGGCGGCGGCGCGGCGCGCGGTTTTTTCGGAAGGATTGTGCCGTAGGGGACGAGAGGAAGAGGGGAAGGGAGGGGGATATAACTAAACGATAGGAACGGTTGATTCTAATAAGCAAGGCAATCCCACTCTCTTCCGTCATCCCGAGGGAAGCGGAGCTTCGAGGGATCTAGCGAGCGAGAGCGAGCGTAGTCTTTCTTGTTTTGCCCGCAAAGGAAACGGTTATAGTACAATCAGCATTACAAAGACAAACGGCATAATAAACACGTGGCTTTCGTTTTTTAGTCTACTACGCTTCGCTGGATTCCTCGTCTCTCCGCTACGCTCCGTTTCCCTCGGAATGACAGAGTGGGGGAGCACGGACGCGCCTTATAGAATCAACGCCCACGCTCGGGATGACGGAGGAGTGGGGACAGTCCATCGGTTATGGAATCAACCGTCTTCGCGCTTCTGTCACCTCGACCGAAGCGAAGCAGAGCGGAGAGGTCTCTTTCTCTTGTTCTCTGTCGGCACTTGCGTTGTGCTCTTGCCGAACTTGAAGTCGTCTAGCATGGAAGACGGTAGCGTTTTGTCCTTCTT
>JAIEBL010000321.1 GCA_029069015.1 Clostridiales bacterium | reverse complement strand
CTCTTTAAGGGTGAAACCACGCTCGACCGTTGCCATCCGACGCCGCAAACCAACAAATCGAACATTGCCAAAGTTCTCGGCATGAGCGAGGAAAAGAGCAAGGAAACGGTGGCGGTCGTGCATTGTATCGGCGGCAACCGTTGCCGCACCAAATACGACTACCAAGGGTACGGCGATTGCGAATCTGCGCAACTTATCGCCGACGGCAATAAGGCCTGCGAAGTGGGGTGCATGGGCTTAGGTACTTGTACCGAGAGCTGCAAGTACGACGCAATTGCCGTGGATAAAGACTTGGGCTTTGCCGTCGTAGACGCGCCCAAATGCACGAGCTGCGGCGCTTGCGTGGCGGCGTGCCCCAAAAAGATCATCGGCAGAATTCCCAAAGACGCGAAGGTGTACGTGGCATGCTCCAATACGCACCGCGGCAAAGAAGTGTCCGCCATTTGCGAGCGCGGTTGCATTGCTTGCGGCATGTGCGAAAAGAGTTGCCCGAGCGGCGCGATTACGCTACTGAACAATTTGGCGGTCATTGACTACGATAAATGTATCGCTTGCGGCAAATGCGTAGAGGTTTGCCCACGCGGATGTATATTGCCTTTTTCTTACGGCGAGAATGCGCCTCGAAAATACAAGGATAAAGATAGCTTGAAAAAGGCGGGAAACGCTGTTAAAAAGGAACAGGAAGGGAATAATCCTAATACAAACAATTCCGAAAAAGCCGAGGTCGGCGAAGGAGAAAATCATGAAGAAAGTAAGTAAAATCGTGTTGAGCGCCTTGATGGCGTTTGCGTGCGTACTGTCGTTTGCTGCGTGCAACGAGGGCGCGCCCCAAAAGTCGGCGGGTAAGGCAACTGCTATCTACGGTCAAGTGGGGCATGGAAATTGTCTTGCGGAAGCGACCGTTGTCGTAGACGGGTACGGCAATCCGATCAAGATCACGCTTGACGACATATTCTCGCTCGATGACGTGTGCACGTATACGAGCTTGGACGCCAATGCGCCGAAAGTGACAGTCGATACCAAAGAATACTATGAATATATCCAAATCGGCGATGCGGTTTTCCAAGCGAACGCAAACGGCAAATACAGTCAAATCGGCGTGGGTAGCGGTATAACCGATTTCTGGGCGTACTACACGGATACCGAATCGGATGCCGGTCGTCAGATGTACTATAAAGCGTTTCTCGATAAGAAGCTGAACGTGCTTACGCCGGTTGCAGAGGGTACTGCGGGTGCGGTGCAGCTTGCCGGCTCGTATTATAAAGCAACGGCATTCAATACCTCGAACGGCTCTATGCGTAAACGCTACTCCAAATATTGGAGCGCAAGCGGTAATATGATGTACGGCTCGAATCTTGGTTTTAACGGCAATATGGAAATGATCGAAAACTATCTTTTGGGCTACGGCTTCTCGGGCTTGGACGGGAATATTCAAGAGGCTGTGAAAACGGAGGGCGGCTATCAGGCAATCAACGGCGTAAGCACCGGCGCAACCGCTGTTCACACATATATGTATATTTCGGCGGCGTACAACGCTTACAAACTCGCTTTGGAAAATCAAAAAGCATTATAAGCTGAGTTTCGACAAATTTTGCAAATCGTTTAACGGCATAGGCGGCTTTTTATAAAGTCGCCTTTGTTTTTATGTAACGATTTTTCAGCGGCGTTTTTCGTCATTTTTCGCGAAAACGATAAATTTTTCGCATCGGGCAATTTATTTTCTTTTGTTTTCCTCGTGCAAAGTTTGCCGTACTGTTCTAAACGATAAAGTGCGCGCATACGTTAGTTTTGTACTTACAATACCCGAATACAATACGCATTCGACAGAATTTGCGCAATCATGCGAAAAGCAGACAAATTCTGTCAAAGCAAACGGTGTAGTATAAAGGAGTCATGAGCACGCTATGAAGTTTTTGGTCATGAGAAAGAAGGGCATCGTTAAGACGCTGGCGGTTGTGCTGGTATCGGCGTTTTTGCTCCTTGCGGTAGGCTTTACGGGTTCGGCGGCCGTTTTCGGCGGCAAGACCACGCGAAAATTACCCATCTATTCGGTGGAAACCGAGGAGAAAACGGTTGCGCTTTCGTTCGATGCGAGCTGGGGCGCGGATAAAACGCTCGACATTCTCGATACGCTGACGCGCTACGACATTCAAGCCAACTACTTCGTTGTAAGCTTTTGGGCGGAGAAGTATCCCGACGTTTTGAAGAAGCTTTCGGAGAGCGGCAGGGTGGAAATCGGCACGCACAGCAATACGCACCCACACATGAGTAAGCTTTCCAAGAATCAGATCGAATTGGAGCTTCGCTCGTCGATGGAGATCATCGAAAAGACGACGGGAAAGAAAGTGGACCTGTTCCGTCCGCCCTTCGGCGATTACAACGATACGCTCCTCTCTGAGGCGGAAAAACTGGGGCTTTACACCATTCAATGGGACGTCGACAGTTTGGACTGGAAAGAGCTTTCGGCAACCGCAATGGCGGAGCGCGTTCTTAAATGCGTCAAAAACGGCAGTATCGTACTCATGCACAACGACGGCAAAAACACCGTGCAGGCATTGCCGCTCATTATCGAGGGATTGAAAAACAAGGGGTACTCGTTTAAAACGATCGGCGAATTGATTTACCGCGACAATTACGAAATCGACCACACGGGACGCCAAATAAGGAGATGAATTACCGATGAACAGCGAAGCAACGTATCTGAAAAACAACAACGTGTATTTGAGCGGAACCGTTTCGAAAAGCCCGAAGTACAGCCATGAGCTGTACGGCGAAGGCTTTTACGAATTTGCGCTTTGCGTGTTGCGCCTTAGCGGGCAGTGCGACTACATACCCGTCACGGTATCCGAACGCCTGATGAGCGGGGTGGACCTGAGCGAGGGCGCGCGTGTTGCGCTCAACGGGCAATTCCGTAGCTATAACAAAATGGAAAACGCAAAGAGTAAACTCATGCTCACCGTTTTCGTGCGCGACTTTGTGGACTTGGAAGAGGGCAAAAACCCCAACACGGCAGAGCTTATGGGGTATATATGCAAAGCGCCCGTCTACCGTACCACGCCGTTTAACCGCGAAATTTGCGACGTGTTGCTTGCCGTGAACCGCGCTTACAACAAGTCGGACTACATTCCTTGCATCGCATGGGGCCGCAATGCGCGCTTCGTACGCGATATCGAGGTGGGGCAGAAGATCGCCGTCACGGGCAGGATCCAAAGCCGCGAATATACCAAAAAGCTTTCCGAAACGGAATCGGAAATCCGCGTCGCCTACGAACTGAGCATCGGTAAAATCGTGCGTGGCGACGAGCTCCCGCAAGATGAAATCGCAGCGACCCCCTCCGCCGAGCACGCAGCGGCGGAAGCTGCCGAAGACGGCATCCTGCCGCAAGAGGACGCATAGTCTTTCGGCAAATTTCAAAGACATAAAAAAAGACTGTCGTAGCTTTTTCGCTTGCAACAGTCTTTCTTTTTCGTTCTGTGTTTTGTCGTCAGAGTTTCGTGGGTGCGCTTGATTTGTGCAAACGCTTTACGATGATCAGCGTAGCAATCAACGTAATGATCAATACTACCGTTAGGATGATCAGCACGAGGGCGACGGCGTTTGCTTTATTGATGCCGTCGTATTTGAGATTGGCGGTTTCCACCCAAACGGTGACCGTGCCGTAATCTTCGAGGTAGTATTTGATTTGCGTGTATTTTTCGGTCGTGTCGAATGCACCTACGACTTCTACGCGCGTGCCTACGGCAAGCGGCGCAAAGTCTGGGTCGTCGATCGGTACGAACGTTACCTTGCCGTCCTCATCCATTTCGCGGCGGTAGAGCGTGGCGGGCATATTGTCGAACGATTTGTCTTTTGAGATGATAACGGCATTTACGCGAGGATAAACGTTCCGTTCGTCGGGGTTTGCGCCGCGCACCGAAATGTAGTCGCTTACCACGTACCCTTCGTATTGGTCGTTCTCGCCGAACGCCACTCTATACCAGGTGATGGTGTTGTAATAGTTATCCGCGTAACCGTAGTGGATGGCATCGTCTTTTTGGGTATAGGCAAAGTCCAAAAGCTTGAACTTGCTGTTTTTCTCGATATTCCGGTAGCCGCTGAGAACGGGCGAGTTGCGGGTGGGGTATTTGTATACCACCGCCGTTGCCGTCCAGGTATAGCACGTGTCGGGATGCTCCGCGGTGTAGGGAAGGGCGGGCTGCACCAAGAAGGAAGTATACACGTAGCCCGTGATCGGATTTGCGGTCGAGCCGCCTGTCAGGTTGTCCGCTATGATAAACGTAAACTTTTTGCTTTCGTCGAATGCGGGGACGATGACGCGCATGCCTTCGCTTACGCTTGCTACAATATTGCGTTCTGCGTCTTGCGCATATACTTCGCAGGTCGATTTGACCGCGTAGATAATGCGACTATCCGTAACCTCGCTCGGCGTATCCGCGTCTTCGATTTCGGGCGGGTTCTCATCGTCGCCGAGAAGTTCGTTAACGTTGAAAAGCTTGCCGTCGATCGCTTTGATCGCGTGCGCGCCCGTATCGCAAAGCAGTAGATCGCCGTATGCAAGGGTGGGGCTTTCGAACGTGACGGTGTTCATGACGATTTTGGTTGCGCCCACGGGTTCGCTGCCCTCTTTGTAGCCGGACGGCGTGCGGTCGTCGAGCCGATAGTCTCCGCCGCTGTATACGTATTTGACGACTTGCCCGTCGGTTGCCAGAAGATACAGATTGTCGTCGTGGTCGGTGCAAAAGTCAACCGCATCGCATGCATAGATAAGAACGGTCGTCGGTGTTTCGTCCGCTTCGATTTTTATGACTTTCCTTTCCGCCGTTATGCCGAGCAGTACGTCGCTGCTTTGCGAAATCTCAATCGCCGTAAACTTCGTTCCCGCACAAACGGGCGTGAACTTTTCTTCGTCTTGTGCGGACGGCGTGATTTTATAGAGCTGTCCGTCGGCGGCGAGCGCATAGAGCGTATCGTCCGACGCCGCAAGAAGATCGCAAAGCACCTTACCTGCGGGGGCGGAGAAAGATTCCGCTTCCTTATAGTCGGGCGTGTACTTCGTCACCGTGCCGCCGTCGTGCGCGACGTAGAAGTTGCCCGTATAGTCGATCGTCACGGCTTTGGGACGGTAGAAGGAAGCGGATAGAACGGTCGTGCCGTTTTCGTCCGTTACCTGTACGCGTCCGTTCCGTTCGTCGGCGACCGCGATTTTGTTCTTACGCGTGGTGACGTCTGCGGGCGCGTTGTAGAACCCGATTTCGCTTTCCGCCGACGCCAGAATATTTTTTTGCGTGTTTGTTTCCGTATCGAAGCAGCGAACGCCTTTAAGGCGCGTGATGCCGAAAATCGAGTTTCCGTACGTCGATATATTCAGAATATCCGAGCAGTCGAACATAGCTTTCGGTGCGTAAATGCCGTCTTGCGTCGCGTAGACGGTTATGCCGCTCCGCATAAGAACCGTCACGTCCTCGTCTTCGCCGCTCTCTAAAGACAATGCTTCGTCTATACCCGTCAGCTTACGGGTGCAAGCGTCCGCCCCGTAGGCAAGGAAGTAAAGGTCGTCGCAGTAGGGGTTGTAGTCGCTCTCGGCTGTGAAGAACAGTCCGTTCGTTGCCGCCGCGATTTTTTTCACGGGAGCGGTGAACGTAAAGACGCTGGCCGCTTCTTCGGAAAGGATTTCGTCCGTCAGTGTGAATTTTACGATCGTGTCGTTCTGTTCGGCGTCAATTGCGTACAGTACGGTGTCCGTCACCGCAAAATCGGCATACGTTCCCGCAACCTCTTGCGCGTCGAATTTCAAAACGCCTTTGGCAAGCGTCACCGTTTTGCCGCCCAAAACGCGCAGTTTCTGCGTGCCTCTGTCCACGGCGTACGTACCGTGGTTTTCCGTACCGTCCGCCGCAAAGCGAAGGGCCGTTTCGCCGTCTACTACGGTAAAACCGTTTTCGTCGGCAAGAACGGCGGTGGGGTAATCGAAATAGCGGTAAAGCGTGTCCGTTTCGTGCCGAACGAGTCGCGTTTCGATCTCCGTCGCCTCCGTTATCGTGTCGGCATAGACGGGAACGGCAAAAAGCCCCGCCACGATCAAGGCGGCGGAAAGAAGGGAAATAACGATTGAAAATGCCCACTTGCGCATAATGCATTCAGTATACCATAC
>JAIEBL010000320.1 GCA_029069015.1 Clostridiales bacterium | reverse complement strand
TTATCGGTGTGATAGGCGTCGTTTTATCTGTTGCGCTGACGGCGGTCTTGGGTGTTCTCGACAAACGCGGCCCGATCGTCGATCTGACACGCAGCGAACTTGCGATACGAATATGCAGCTGTATCAGCCTGGCGCTGGCGCTTGGTTTTGTTATGCTCATTCCGTTTAACTGGACGGCGTTCGCAACCGTTGTCGGTCTGTTCTGCGTCTATATTTTGGTTCTATTCGTTACCGACGACGCCGTTAACGTTTCGGTGGGGCTTGCCGTTATCTTGGTGCTCATAATCGGCGGCGGTATTTTCGGATTCACCGTGCAATACCGCAACTTCAAATACAGCCTTAACGGCGCTACAACGCCTCGCCAACGACAGAAAGAGCAAAAACAAGCCGATTACGTACAAAAAATACTGGAAGAGGACGAAGCCCTCAAACGTTCGATGCAGTACCCCGAAAAGTCGATTGTGCTAAGCGCGCAAGCGGGGGCGCTGTTTCAAGTCATCAGAATCGAGCAGGCGTACTATTTTCATTATGTCGGCAGTATATTCACAAAAGCCGATTGGACGAAATGCATTACCGACTTTGAGAATATAGAGCAGTACAGGCATAAGAAAGATTACATAATCGACATAGCGGATATAGAGAGCATGCAAGCGGTACTGCGTACCTTTGCCAACCCTTACATCCCTTCTTTCGGCACGGTGAAAATAAAACTGCGCGGCAAAAAGAAAAAGACCTACGTGCTTATCAACCGTATGGAAGAAGAGGAGTTGACGACCTTTTTCGGGCAGGATATTGTCGTTTGCAATAAACGCAAAGAAATGCCAGTCCGCGACGAAGCGGAAGAGGACGTCCCCCAAAGCCGCAGGGCGGTTCTGAACAAAATCAATTTGGCACGCTACGTCTTTTCCGTTGTTTCCTTTGTGTTTTTCACGGTGTATACGTTCTTTAACAGCGAAAAGACCGATCCCGTTTTTACCGCTTTGGCGACTGTCATCTGTTTAACCCCCATCGTTACGTATCTTGTTTTGCAAAAGTATATTACGATACGGGACATCGGCAGATTTACCCAACCGGATAAAGACAAAATCAATTTCTTGTTTACCGTCATTGTTTTCCCGCTACTCTTTGCCATCAAATGTCTGCTTCCTGGCTATTCCCTCGTAAGCTACGAATATCTCAAATTGGTTTTATATTCACTCATTCCGCTTGCCGTTCTTACGGTCATATTTTTGGTTGCCTGCAAAGAATATAAAAAATTCAAATCGTGTATTCTGATGTTACTCTTTGCCGCCGTTGCCTTCTGCCCGTCGTTTATCTACAAAGCAAACCAGGCGTTCGACTTCCGCACGCCCCAAGAAATCGTCGGCGAAGTGACCGAAATGCCCACGCATACAAATGACAGCGGCGAAGTCACCTACTACCTCGTCATTGCCTACGATGGCAAAACGGCCAAAACGGAAGTGGACGAAAAAACGTACAATCAAATGACAGTCGGCGGAGAAGTGACCCTTTTGCGCTATCACGGGGCATTCGGCATAAAAACGCTATATCTGAAATAGACGCGAATCGACAGCCCAACAAGTACCGCAAAAAAGAAAATCGCTCCCGGACTATTGCGCCGAGGGCGATTTTATTGTTGAATAACGCGTTATCCGAAATGGATCGGATCAGGCTAATTCCAGATCGACGAACACTTTTTTCTTATCAACGGCTCGCATGGAAAACCAATCGAACCCTATTGATTTCGCTTTATTCCAATCGAGATAGGTCCCGTCCGTCAATTCCACTTCGTTCTTATCGTTAAACGTGTAGTCGTCTCTCTCCTCTTCGTAATCAATGGCATACCCGAAAGTGACGGCCATTTTCCCTTTCGCAAAGTCATACGCCTTTAACGTTCGCTTTTCGTCCCCTACGGGGGCGTTGCAAAACATGGCGTCGTATCCGTGTTTTGCACCGTCAAACACGACAAAGCGCTCGTCGGTTTTAGGATCTTTCGCCACGATCAGACAAGGATACTCCCCTTCTCCGATATAAGGCGTCTTTCCGATCTGAATTAATTCGCCGTAGTAGTAAATCTCCAGATCGGTATTGCCCGTCGAAGAAATCAGCAGTCCTGTCGTTTTCTCTTTTTTCTCTTTGATATCCGTAAGATGACCCGATAAGTAGAAGGGAATCATAAAAACCTCCTTCTCAACGCTACGACTTGCACGCAAATTCTTCGGCGGAATAGGGCAATTACCGCCCCTCTCCGTTACTTCTTCTTTTGCCCGTAGTACGCGTTTTTGCCGTGCTTACGGAAATAGTGTTTGTCCAAAAGATACGAATCCACCCGCTCGGTCTGCGCGTTTACGCGGAGCGTTTCGCTTGCCGCCCTCGCCACGAATTCGAGCGTGACGGCGTTTTCCACCGCCTTTTCGGGGGTAGGTCCCCAAGTGAACGGACCGTGATTTTTCACGAGCACGGCGGGAATTGCCTCGTAGTCGAGCTTCGAAAACGTTTCCGCGATCACCTTGCCCGTGTTCGCTTCGTACGCCTGCTCGACCTCATCTTTCGTGAGCGCGCGGGTGACGGGTACGTCGCCGTAGAACGCATCGGCGTGCGTCGTGCCGAACGCGGGAATGCTCTTGCCTGCCTGCGCCCACGCCACTGCATAGAGCGAATGCGTGTGGACCGCGCCACCGATTTTGGGGAACGCACGGTACATATAGAGGTGCGTCGGCGTGTCGCTCGACGGGCGGTATTCGCTGTCGATGACCTCGCCGCTTTCAAGCGACACAAGCACCATGTCGTCCGCTTTCATTTCGGCGTACGGAACGCCGCTCGGCTTGATCGCCATAATGCCCTTTTCGCGGCACACGCCCGACACGTTGCCCCAGGTAAGCACGGCAAGTCCGTAGGACGCGAGCGCAATATTCTGTTCGTAAACGCGCTGTTTGAGCGCCTGTATTTCTTTATCCATGTTTTTGCTCCTATTGTCGCGTTTTTATTGCAACGTTTCGACGGCGGCTTTTTCCGCCGCAAGCCCCTTGCGGTACAACGCCATATAGTTATCAAAGTGTTCGCGTTCCTCTTTGCTACACGTACGCGTGGTTTTGGGCGCAGACGCGAACAATTTATCCAAGAATGCGGGCAGACTCTCTTTCTTGCCCATATACAGCGCGAGCACCGCCATGCCGTACGCGCCGCCCTCGCCTGCCGTATCCCAAACGGTGACGGGAGAGCGAAGCGCCGCACTCATCACGGAGCTTGCCGATTCCGGCGACTTAAAGAACCCGCCGTGTCCGCACATTTCCTTGATCTGCACGTTTTCTTCCCAAAGTGCTTCCATGCCGTATGCGAGCGCCGCCACGCAAGAATAGAGCTGCGCTTTGGCAAAATCGGCAAAGGTCATTTTGCCCTGCGGCAGACGCGCAAAAAGCGGTCTACCCTCGTTTAAGCCCGCAACGGGTTCGCCCGAAAGGAAGTTGTAGCCCACGAGCCCCTCCGCCGTTCCCTCTTTGGCCGCATCGAAAAGCGCCGTAAGCGCATCGGAAAGAGATACCTTTTGCCCTAAGCGCGAGGCAAACTGAGAAAGCACGTTTCCCCAGGCGTTGAGGTCGGAGGTGCAGTTGTTGCAATGCACCATCGCCACGGGCTTTCCGTCGGGCGTCGTCACCATATCGATCGTTTCGTGCATCTGTTTCAGCGGCTCGGAGAGCACCACCATCGCAAAAGACGACGTTCCCGCGCTGACGTTCCCCGTCTGCGGCAGCACGCTGTTGGTTGCGACCATGCCCGTGCCCGCATCGCCCTCGGGCGGACAGAACGGGATGCCTGCCTTCAACATGCCGGTCGGGTCAATAAAGCGCGCGCCCTCTTCGGTGAGTTTTCCCGCACATTCGCCCGCCGTTAAAACACGCGGCAAAATCTTTTCAATCGTCCAGGGATAACCTTTATCTTTGATAAGGTCGCCAAACGCTTTCAGATACTTTTTGTTGTAGTCGCCGCCAAGGAGCGGAAAACAACCGCTCGCCTCGCCCGCGCCGAGCACGCTCTCGCCCGTAAGCTTTTCGTGCACGTACCCCGCAAGCGTGGTGATGCGGCAGAGATCTTTAAGGTGCGGCTCGTTATTGAGAATGGCTTGATAGAGGTGCGCAATGCTCCAACGCAAGGGGATATTTTCGCCGAAAAGCTTGGTGAGCTTTGCCGCCGATGCGCCTGTATTGGTGTTGCGCCAGGTGCGGAAGGGCACGAGCGGCTCGCCATTACGGTCAAGCGGCAAATAGCCGTGCATCATGCCCGAAATGCCCATCGCCGCGATGGTCGGCGTCTTACCGTACGCTTTTACGCAGTCGGCAAACGAAGCGCGCAGCCCCTCCCCAACGGCGTCGTAGGCGTACGTCCACAGTCCGTTTTTCAGCTCGTTTTCCCAGACATGCTGTCCGATGGCGCGCACCGTACCTTGCCCGTCGATCATCACCGACTTGATACGCGTCGAGCCGAACTCTATCCCTAAATACAGTTTTTCTTCCATACTTCTCCAATTCGGAATTCAGAATGTAGAATTAAGAATTATCGGTTAAGTTTCGCATCCATAATTCTTAATTCTGAATTCTACATTTTTAATTAAAACGGGTTCTCCGTTTTGTAAGGGACTGTTTTCGGTTGATTATAGCCGATGTTTTCCGCGCCTACGTACTTGAATACTTCGTAGAGCGCCTTACCGTAGTGCCCGAACGCCACCGCGCCGTGGTGCGGGAAACCGTTCTCGATCAGCACGTGGCGGTAGAACCGACCCATTTCGTTGATCGCAAACACGCCGATACCGCCAAAGCTCTGCGTTTTCACGGGCAGGATCTCGCCCTGCGCCACGTAGGCGTACAGATGATTGTCTGCCGTGCTCTGCAAACGGTAGAACGTAATGTCGCCCGGCTGCAAATCGCCCTCTAACGTGCCGTTGGTGACTTCTACGGGCAAGCTGCGCGCCATGATCTTCTGATATTTCATCGTAGGGTTGCAAACCTTGGTGCTGCACGTGTTGCCGCAATGGAAGCCCATGAACGTATCCGTAAACGCGTAGTTGTATTTCTTTGCAATCTCTTTGTCGTACATATCCTTGGGCACGCTGTTGTTGATGTCGAGCAGCGTGACCGCGTCTTGGCTGACGCACGCGCCGATGTATTCGGAAAGCGCGCCGTAAATATCCACCTCGCAGGAAACGGGAATGCCCTTACCCGTAAGGCGGGAGTTGACGTAGCAGGGCACGAAGCCGAACTGCGTCTGGAAGGCGGGCCAGCACTTGCCCGCGATACATACATACTTCTTGCTCCCCTTGTGGTTCTCGATCCAATCGAGAAGGGTCAGCTCGTACTGCGCAAGCTTTTCTAAGATCTCGGGCTTCTTGTTGCCCTTACCGAGTTCCTTTTCCATGTCTTTTACGACGTCCGCGATGCGCTTGTCGCCGTCGTGCTTATGGAAATATTCAAAGAGGTCGAGCTCGCTGTTCTCCTCGATCTCCACGCCGATGTTATAGAGCTGTTTGATGGGCGCGTTGCACGCAAGGAAATTCTGCGGGCGCGGTCCGAACGAAATGATCTTCAAGCTATGTAATCCGATGATCGCACGCGCAACGGGCAAAAACTCGTGGATAAGGTCGGCGCAGTATGCCGCATCGCCCACGGGATACTCGGGGATATACGCCTTTACGCCGCGCAATTTCAAATTATAGCTTGCGTTGAGCATGCCGCAATATGCGTCGCCGCGGTCGCTCGAAAGCGTGGCGGTGTTCTCTTCTGCCGCCGCGCAGAACATAACGGGACCGTCGAACTTCTGCGCAAGAAGTGTTTCGGATATTTCGGGTCCGAAGTTTCCTAAGTATACACAAAGGGCGTTACAGCCGTTCTTGGATAAATCCGCGATGGCTTCCATCGCCTGTACTTCCGATTCTACGATGCAGATGGGACACTCGTAAATATCTTTTTTGCCGTACTTACTTTCATACGCGGCGACGAGCGCTTTTCTTCTGTTGACCGATAAGCTTTCGGGAAAGCAGTCGCGCGATACTGCCACGATGCCTAATTTTACCTGCGGGATGTTTTGCATGTTTTTATATCTCCTCTTTCAGTTGGTTTTTATTTTTAGGGTAAACGACAAAAAGCGTCTCCGTGGAAACGCTTTGATCGCCTTATTCGGCGGGTTTTTCGTGCGAGTCGCGGTACTGCGTAGGCGACATGCCGAAGTAGGCGCGGAACGCCTTGGAAAAATGCAACGGATCTTTATAGCCCACATACCGCGCGACCGCGGAAATGGATTCGTCGGTTTCGCGGAATCGCTTTGCCGCCGCTTCCATGCGAAGCTGAATCAGATACTGCATGGGCGACACGCCCTTTTGCTGCCGGAAAATGGTGCAAAGATAATTCTTGTTGACCGAAATGCTCTTTGCCAAGCTGTCGAGCGTCACGCCCGTATAGTAAAGATTGTACTTTAAGAACGTTTCCGCTTCACGTACGTAGAAATCGATATTGCGCTTTTCCGAGCCCGTAGACGCATGCGTGAGCACCGCATTCAGCTCGCCGATCATCAAATAGAACGTACCCTTTGCGCGCAGTTCCACGTCGCCGTAGTTATAGTAGTAAGTGATGAGGTCGTTGAACCGCTCGGCAAGACGGCTGTCTTGCTTGTAGCCGATCCTGAGCGTTTTGTTGTTAAAGCCTAAAGACTGGAACAAAAAGGGTGCGAGTTTCCCTTCCACTTCCACCCAGTAGTATTCCCACGGTTCGGTGGAAAGATAGCTGACGTCCGTCATAGGCGGAATCAGAAACAAATCGCCCGTTTTAAGCGGGACTTCCTTTCCATTTACGGTAAGCATCCCCTTGCCGAGCATGATGTAGTGGAAGCTGTAATAGTTGCGCGGGTCTTTGGCGTAAAAGTTGACTTGCTTACCCGCCCCGCACGTTTCGCGCGCGCACAGCCTGATAATGACGTCTTCGCCTCTCAAATCGCCGATTTCCATCTGCTTTGCTCCGTTTCGTTCAAGTAATACTTTTAAAGCCAGAAAAAGCAACCGCCCCACACCGCCGCATATACGGCTCGCAGGGCGGTCCTCGTTTTACGTCACTGGATAGAAATTAGTCGGCTTTCTTAGCCTTTGCCTTTTTAGCGCCGACAACCACAGCGCAAAGCGCAAGTGCGCCGAGCGCAATCGGAAGGCTGGCCGCACCTGCCGCACTGCCGCAGCCCTTCTTTTTGGTGGTACCGGCAGACGAGGCAGCACACTTTGCTTCCGCGATTTGCGTGAATTCGACCGTGCCGTCGGTGAAGACTACACGCGCGTAAAGAGCGTTCCCCTCCGTGTTGGTGACACGCGAGTTCATCGCAACCAAACGGCTTGCCGTGCCGCTGCTGTTCACAGTAAACGCACCGATGGCCGAAATGGTTTTGCCATTCGCCGACTTAAAGGTGTATTTTTCGCCGTCTTTATCAACGGTATAGTAGATCGGGCTCTTGGAAACGATTGCCGAAGCCGTAGCCACTTTACCCGACTCGCTCGTCACAGCGAACGCATAACGGCCGTAGTCCAGTTCCAAATCGGCAGGCGTACCATCGCCGCTGGCTTTGACTTCGCCTTTCTCGTTGCTTACGACGTACGAAGCAATGGGCGCCGCACCTTCGTAGGTAAGAGCAAGACGCGGTTTGTTGCCCGTAAAACCCGTAACCGCCATTTCAACGCTTAACGAAACGTCCGCCTTGTCGATCTGCGTAATCGTTATGTCCTGAGAAATCTTCCCGTTTTTACCGCTGTACAGCGTAAACGTATACAAGCCGTTCTCCGAAACCATGATCGTGCCTTCGTAGCTCGTGCCGCCGAAGTTAGGATCGTCTTCTTCGTCGTACTCCGTGTCGATATAGTCGTGCGTTACGACGATCTTCACGATGTTACTGTCCGATTTTCCCTTAACGATAATAGCAAGGTCTTCAGAGGTATACTCGTCAGACACAGCCTCTACGCTGACGTCCGTGATATCGGTGATGAATACCAAGGTGAATTCGCTTGCGCCAAAGGTGTTGACCGCCATAAGACGGAGCGAGAATACGCCGTCAAGACGGCCCTCGGGAATCGTAACGGTAAAGTCGCCGTCTTCTACCGCCATGCCCTCGTAGAGAATGCTGAACGGTGCTTCGGAAAGGCATACCTGCACTTTGGTCCCTGCCGTAGCATTGCCTACGTCAAAGGTCGTTTGCCCCATTGCAAGGGTATCGTCGTACGTGGGCGCTTCGGGCGCAGCGGTTGCCATTTCGTTTGCCGCATCCATCGTCTGAATGGCAATGAATGCGCAGTTGCCTTCGTCGAGGCTCGCGCCTTTGAGCCAAACCTGAATCGAATTGTTCGTACCGTCGTTGGTCGCCGGCGAAACGTTGTCGTATACCGTGATCTTTGCAACGGCGCTGATTTCGATTTGGGCATGCTCCTGCCCGTTAATGAAGGGCGTCGAACGGCGCATATGCCAGTGACTACGCGTACCTAAGTATATGCGGTACGACTTGCTCGAATCGAGATTGCCGAGCGTGTATTTTATGCCGTAGGCGTTATCCGAACTGTCCGTCGAACGAATCGCATTGTAGGGGAATGCCGGCGGCATCGGATCGCCCGCTTTCGTGGGCATTTGCTTGCTCGATACGGGGTAGGACGCACTGTACGCCGCATAGCCCCAACCGCTGGATGCATTAAACTGTTGATCGGGTACTGCGTTGAGAAGCTTACCGCTCGACGTAGGCGCTTCGTAATTTTCGAGAATCGCCGTATTGAGTCCGTAGTAAACGTCGTTCAACCCGGGATCCGCCTGCCCCGTTTGCGAACCGCAGTTCACGAAGTATACGAGCCCGCGCGGAAGGGTGAAGAATCTGCGCGAAACGCGCGTATCCGTGCCCTCTACCGTGCCTACGGCTTCCGCCATAGAAAAGTTCGTGTTCACGTCGTTGGCGTTGAGGTTATCCCAAATAATGGGACGCTCCTCTTTCTCACCGCTGCTGAGCGTGACTTCGGCGGTGCTGTTTACCACGTCGCCGAAGTACAGCATTTCGTCGGCTGCGGCATTTACGTCCGTCACCGTCTCGTCGGCATTCGCCTTAACGGGAACCGCAAAGATCCCTACGCACAGTGCGGCTGCCACAAGCAGCGAACTCAAAAGAATCGTTAAACGTTTCTTCATGCTCTTTTTCCTCCTTTCTTTGCAAGCGCCAAACCTGCGCCTGCAAGCAACAACACGATTGCCGCCATAGGCAATGCCGCGCCTGCCGCGCTACCGCAACCTTTCTTTGCTGCCGGTGCTGCGGGTGCGGGAGCAGGGGTAGGATCCGTGTCGTATGCGCCTGCTTCCACCGTAATAATCGCTACTTCGTAATTGCCGTTCGATTCGGAGAAAATCAGATAACGATTGCCCGTCGTAAGCGTGCAGCTGCCGTCCGTAACCGTTACTTCGTCGCCCGTACCCATGAGGTATACCTTCGCGCCTGCGGCGATACCCGAAAGCGTATTGCCGGAAAGCGTAGCGAGTTCGCCTGCGCCGTAGCCGAGTTTAACGGTGAAGCTTTGTTGTCTGCGGTTGCCTGCCGTGTAGGTAACGGTGTATTCGCCCGCTTCCACTAAGTGCAAGCCGTTCGTGCCGCCGTAGTATTTGCCGCCCTTCGTAACCGAGAACGAACCGCCCACAAGGTTGTTGGAGACAAGCTCTGCCACAAAGGCGTCGGCATCGGTGAAGGTAGGCGTAACGGCGAACGCAATCGCTTCTTTGTTGATGTTCGTTATATCCAATTCGTACTCATATTCGAGATCGAGTTGGCTGATTGCTTTAAACACGTACTTCGTGTTGTCCGTTACGGTAAACGAGTATTTGTTGTTTACCAATTCTTTCTCTTCGCCGTCTACGTAGAACTCTTTGAGCGAGCCGGTCGAGCAAAGGAGCTCAACCGTAACGGCAACGTCTTGATAGGTAAGACCTGCGTCGTAGACCGCATTGAACAAAATCACGTCGATTTTATCAATGCTCACCGTTTGCTCGTAGGTTTCGTTCGCCTTGGTCGTAAGGTAAACGGTATGGTCGCCGTTCTCGTGTACGACGTAGTTGAAGTATTCGCGCTTCGTTACGTCGGTACGTTCACCCGAAGGTGCTACCACGACCAACTTCTGCAAAGTCACGCCCATCGAAGGCGAGAAGTGCAATACCATCGAATGCGACCAAACTTCTTGAATGCCGCTCACGTGAACTTTAGGGAGCGCAAGCATGGTGGCCGTGCTCTCTTCGAGCGAACCGTCGTGACGCACGCTGAACATAACGGCCTCTGCGCTTTCGGGAATGTCGAACTGAGTAAGATCAACGTTCATCGACTCACCCGTGATGACGACTTCGCCGATGCGGCTGCCGTCGGCGGAATTGATTACCAACAAATCGTCTTTTTCAAGCCCGCTTACCTTGACCGTATCCGTCTTTTTGGCTTCGGTCTTATTGAGCGTAGGCGCTGCGGGGACGTCATCGGCGGGCGTCGCGATCGTGATATACGAAAGGAACGGATCGCCGCCTGTCGTCGCATGGAAGAACATATAGCAGGTCGCGGCGGGAATCGTAAGCGACGTACGCATCGTGCCGTACGCGCCCTTGGGCACCGTCACCGTGCCGATTTTCTTGTTACCGCTTCCGTTATAGCTACTCTTGTTCGTACCGAAATACACGTCGTAGCTTCTGCCGCCCCAGTTGTTGGGATCTTTACCGCATACTTCAACGTCTACGTCATCCCCTGCCGGAAGATTCGTAAGGGTGTAGTAGAAGCTGTCTTTTATGTCGTAGTGCACGGAGTTGAGCGCATTTTCGTCTCGCCAACCCGAAGTATGGCTACCCGTATAACCCCAACTGCCGCCGCTCGTCTCTTGGTCGGCTACGCCGCCTTGCAACGAACCGGGTGCCGAAGCGTTGCCGCCGTCGGAGCCGCAGTCTATGTTGTAGTAGACCGTAGCGATATCGCTCGTGAGGGTGAGTGGCGTGTTAAAGTACAAGCCGTCCACAATACCCGTAATACGACCCGCTTCCGCATTGGGCGAGCTGTTCGTAATAACGATCGGGTCGAAGGTAACGCCGCTCGTCTTAGGCGTTGCAACGCCGTCTACGCCATATACGTACGCCTTGGTAACGGAGATCGTACCTACGTAGCCCGCCGTCAAACCGCCGAACCGATAGTGTTTTACGTTCGCCGCCGAACCCGAAGGCGTAACGTCCTGCACCTCGGCTGCCGTAGCAAACGCATTTGCCGGATCGCCGCTCTTGGAAATCATGATCGTGCCGAGAACGGAGCCTTCCGTTTCTCCCGTAGGAATGCTCACTTTGATCGTGATAAAGCCGGCATCGGGCGCAATCCCCGTGATCGCAATGAAGTTCTCGCTACCGTCGATCGTGAATTTACCTACTTTCGTACCGTTGACGCTCACGTCTTCCGGACGCGCCGCCCACGGGCAAATCGCGCCGAGCATAATATCGTACGTATTGCCGCCTTCCACTTCGAACTTGTATACGATTTCGCTGTCCGCGTTGCCGTCGGTCGAAACGACGTCGCCCATCGCCTGATAGATAGAGCCCGCCGTGCCGCTTGTATATCCCTTGTTGCCCGCGCTCACCAAGCCCCACTCTTTACCGGTGATCGGATCTGCGCCGTATGCTTGATCCTGATACGTATTGTTTACTGCCGCATTCTCGTAAATCGAGTAGCTGCCTACGTTGTCCGTTCCGGCATTGACGTAGTACAGAAGTTTGTTGTCTACGTTTGCATTGCGCACCGTTACGGTTTGAGAATACTTTTCACCCGCCGTATCGGATACCCAAATATCGTACGCATTGCCCGTAAGGCCCGTTGCGATCGCCGTACCGCTAATATCGGCGTAGTCTACGGTTTCCTCGTGCACGTCGTCCGTGCCCACTTCGCGCCAATACACTTTATACTGGCTCGCGGGCGTTTCTTCGGTCACGCTCAAATACAAATTGCCGCCTTTTACGGTCGCCGTCGAAATCTGGGGCGCTTCATATTCGACCTCTATTCCGCCGAGCGTAGTAGAATAGCCGTAATAATCGCTCCACTGCCCCGATTTCGGTTCGAATACGACAAGATAGGTTTTGGTTTCGTCTAACTTTGTCTTGCTCCATACCGATTTCGCGTCGTCACCGCTTTGTGACATACTGACATAGTCGGTTCGTTCAACCAACGTGTAGGCACTGGCGCCTTTTTCGTAAATGGCAAATTTTACGTCGCCGCTATCGTTCTTGCATCTGAATATAAGGTCTACCTTATTAGCCCCCGTAAACTTGAAGAACCCACCGGCGCCGTCTGCACCTTGTATATAGTAACGTCCGTGCGTTCCGTTGTTGTCACTCGTGTTCCAACCGCTCGTAAGATAAATCTTATTCATGGCGTACGTGGTGTCGGTCGCCGCAAAGATATCCGCTACGCTGGGTAAAGTAGCATCGGTGAGCTTAATGCCCTGATTTTTCTGTGCACCGCTCGGAGCCGTGCTACGGTTATATACTTCGTAGTAGGTCGTTACACCGGGAGCGGGCTTTTCAGCGTATTGGTCTACGTCGAATACAAACGTCGTTACCGAATACGGATTTACCGTATACGAGAACTTGTTGCCCGAAGCCGCAAGCGAGGATTTCGCCCAGTTCTGATCTTCGTCGGTCACGATAACCTGCGCGTTCGTGATATAGTGCCCTAAGAGCGTAAAGTTAACGGTGTCTTCCGTCGTGCTGTTGTTCGTGTGCACGAGAACGACTTTGTCGCCGTCGGGCGAAATCGCCGCAACGCCGTTAGGATCGGACGTGGGCAGAATTTTGTAGCCGGGGCGGATGTACTTGCTGTACTGGCCGAGCATATAGTATTGCTTGCCGACAAAGTAGCTACCCAACGTGTAGCCGTAGTTGACAAGGTCGGGAACGTCTTCCGCCGAGTTGTAGCTGACCTTAATAGGGCCGTAGCCGTATTCGGGCGCGTTCAACTGCGAGGAAAGTTCCTCGATGACCTGCCAAAGAACATACGCATTCGCGCCGTCGTAAATCGTCTGACGGATCTTATCGGTATGCAGATAGCCCGTCTGCAAGGTGGACGACGTCGCGCTCTGCGCACTGTTGTAGCCCATCTCGCTCATCCAGTTTCTCCAGCCTTTCGCCACCGCTTCATCGGCAATCTTTTTCTCGCTGGATGCCGAACCTTCGTAGAGGTGGTAATTGAGCTTACCCATATAGGATTGAACGGAATTACCTTTATCGGTTGTTTTCGTAAAATACGTATTGCTTTTCAAAGCAGTATACGCAGCCCACGCTTTATCCGCACCGGTGGAATCGTCGAATGCGATTTTGATACCGGCAAGTTCGGGGTGCTCTTCAAGCTCATCTACCACATAGTACAAAACTTGGGCACGTTGCGCATCCGTCATCTTGCAGCCTTCCTGCTTTTGGGAGCGGACAGACCACCAATCGGACGTAGACTCGTTGAACGGATCGACGTATTCGACCTTGTAACCTTCTTCTTTTACAAGGTGCAAAAGCACTTCTACGAAATACTTTGCGAACTCGTCCTCGCGGCCCGAAGTAAGGTTACTTTTGTTGCCGTTACCCGAAGCACACGCCGTTTCGGTCATGTACCAAGGGGGCGAGTTGGAGAAGTATTCGGTAATGAGTTCGTTCTTCGTACCGATTTTTTCGGCATTGCCGTAAATCCATTCCATGCACCAACGTTGGGCGGCGTCGGTCGTTAAGCCGTCGTCGCTCTCCCAATCATAGGTAACGTCGTCCATCGTCCAGCCGCTTTTTTTCGTCGCCCAATCGTTAAGCTCCGGCGTCGTATTGTCGCCGTCGTACGTGGGCAGGAACGATTCATCCAGCGTGCTGTACCCTTGCATGTGCTGGGGCTTGGTAACGTGGTCGTGATTGGGGTTGTCGCCGCCGCCTACGTTAAAACGGGCAATGTTGTATTCAAGACCGTCTTTGCCGTAGAGAAGCTCCATGATTTCTTCACGCACGGTGGTCTCACCGCCGGCAGCTTCCCAATCGTATTTGCCTACGTTGTTCGCCCACCAAATGAGCGAAGTTCCCCATCCATCGAACGTCTGCATAGGCGAATACGTTTCGATGTTGTAGCTTGAGGCGGCATCCGCTTTCTTCTCTTTTGCGGTAAAGAAAATTACGCCGCAAAGAAGAGGTAAGCATACAAGAAGCGCCAACAAGCGTTTTGCATTCTTTTTCTTCATCACTTTTCCTCCCTCACTCGAGCGGGCAACTACGCCCTGCCCGATAAAGAAACTTCCTGTTTTTAAAAACAGATTTTAAAGCCATAAAAAGCGGTTTTGCCGAGCGGCTCATGTTAACCATGCACCGCTCGGCTTTCCGCACAAGACCTTAGAGTATTAACCTTTGACCGCGCTGAATACGATCGAGCCTACGATCTTCTTTTGGAACGCCGCGAAGATGACCAGAATGGGAACCATACTGATGAGCGACGCCGCCATGATACGAGGCACGCCGTCGAAGCCGCCGTCGTTACCCGCGAAGTTATCGATGATAAGCGGGAGCGTATACCACTCTTCGCCCACGATATACAGTAAGGGTCCGAGGTAGTCGTTCCAGTTGCCGATGAAGCTGAGAATCATCTGCGTGGAGAGCGCCGGCATGATAAGCGGTAACACGATCGAGAAGAACGTGCGGTTGTAGCCCGCGCCGTCGAGACGTGCCGCCTCCGTTAACGCGTCGGGAATCCCGTACAGGAACTGACGGAGGAAGAACACCGTCATGACCGCGCCGAACATCTTCGGGATGATGACCGCTATCGGGCCGTTCAAGAGACCGAACGTACGGAATACGTATACCTGCGGGATCATGATAACCGTAAACGGAATCATTTGCGTTGCAAGCATGATAATAAAGAGAATGTTCTTGCCTTTAAAATGAAGCTTTGCAAACGCGAACGCTGCCATTGCCGATACGAACACTTGCACCAAGACTACGGGCACCGTGCAGAGCACGCTGTTGATAAACCCGCGGACCAGGGACGTCGGCAACTTTTCTTTCTCTGTAAAAATGTACTTGTACGCAGCACCCGTCCAATGTTTGGGGAAAAGTCCGTCGTAGATTTCGGTGTAGTTCTTAAACGACGTAAACAACATCCAAAGAAGCGGATACAACATTACGATCGCGCCCAAAAGAAGGACGACAAACAAAATCGTGTTGACAATGAGTCTGCGCCGACGCATCGAAACGACTTTTTTGTCGCTCGTTATGGTGGCGGTTCTTGCTACTACTGCATCCATAATTTGCTCATCTCCTCCTTTTAATATTTTTCTTTCTTGTTGTCTACCGCCATCTGAATGAAGGTGACGATGAACACCAAGATCGCAAGCGCCCACGCGCCGACTGCCGCAACACCCATCTGCTGGTGCTCATAGTAGTAGTAAATAAGCGAAGCGTTCGTCATAGCGTTGTTGTGTAAGCCGTATTCTACCAAAATGTAGGGTTCGTTGAAGAGCTGCAAGCCACCCATAATACCCGTAACGAGCAGGTAGAACGTGATGGGATAGAGCGCGGGAAGCGTGATCTTCGTAAAGATTTTCGCGCCCGTCGCGCCGTCGATCTTCGCAGCTTCGATTTGGTCGGTGGATACCGATTGAAGACCCGCTAAATACATGAGCGTCGAGTAGCCCAAGCCCTTCCAGATGATGAGGATGTTGACCGTCACTTTGACGAGAACGTCGTCGGTCAGCCACTTGGCGTGGTTCTTTTTACCGAACACTTCCAGCATTTTGTTGATGACGCCGTCCGTATTGAACAACTTCGTGAAGAGGATCGTTACGGCAACGACGGAGGTGATGCAGGGAACGTAGTAAATCACGCGGAATACTTTCGCGCCCGGCATTTTGCGGTTCATGGCAAGAGCGAGCAATACGCCGAGAAGCATCGACACGGGAATGTTCAGCATCATGCAGAACGTATTCCCGAGCGCATGCCAGAATACGGTTTTCTCTACGCCCGTAAACAGCACCTTAAAGTTTTCCATTCCGTAGAATTCGGCGTCCCAGATCAGTTGGAAACCCGTCCAATCGAGGAACATCGAATATACGGAGAGAATGATGGGAAACAGCGTGAAAACCAGAATGCCGATTATGATCGGAAGGCAGTACAGCCAACCGATATAATTCTCTTTCCAGCCGAGACGCCGCCCCTTCGGTTTGGATATCTCTAATAGCATTTAAAGTTCTCCCCTAAGCTTTTTTGTTTAATATTAATCGTTCTTTCTGTTGTTGTACTTCGATTGAATGTCGTTTTTGAAATCATCATTGTAATGATCGTTGTACGCAGCGATACCCTTTCCTTTGCCCGCCTCTACGTCGTAGATGTATTCGAAGAGCTTGGTGCTGATATCGTCGTGCCAAGTCGTTTCATAGCTCTTGTACACGTCGCTGATTCTGCCGTGTCTACCCGAGATGACTTCGAGATAAATCGAACGGGACAAGGGGCTGAATACGTCGTTGTTTTCCGTATCCAAGAAGTCGTTTTCCATGGTTTTGAACAAGGGAAGTTGCAGTTTTTCTTCGGCTACAAGCGAGGTCTGAACTTCTTCGTCGAGAAGCGTCATGATGACTTCCACCG
>JAIEBL010000032.1 GCA_029069015.1 Clostridiales bacterium | reverse complement strand
ATCCAGAACCTGAAGCCGTCCCCATTCTGTCTTTTGGACGAGATCGAAGCGGCTCTGGATGAGAATAATGTAACAAGATTCGCAAAATATCTACATAAACTGACAAAGTACACACAGTTTATTGTAATTACCCACAGACGTGGTACAATGGAGAAAGCAGACAGGCTGTATGGGATTACCATGCAGGAGAAAGGAATTTCCACCCTGGTAAGCGTGAATCTGATTGATAAGGATTTGGATGATTAGGACTCTGCAGGTTAAGAGAAAGGCATGGTAATTCATATGGGAGAGGAAAAGGAAAAAAAAGGATTTTTCAGCAGGCTGAAAGCGGGACTGACCAAAACCAGAGATAATATCGTACATGGAATTGATTCGGTATTCAGCGGTTTTTCCGCCATTGATGAAGATTTTTATGAGGAACTGGAAGAAATCCTGATTATGGGAGATATCGGTGTCAATGCGACCAATTCCATTATTGAAAAGCTGCGGGAGCAGGTGAAGGCAAACCATATCAGGCAGCCGTCGGAATGTAAGGAATTTCTCATTAAAAGCATCAAGGAGCAGATGCGGGTAGGAGAAACGGCTTATGAGTTTGAACATAAGCAGTCGGTGATTCTTGTCATTGGGGTAAACGGCGTAGGAAAAACGACTACCGTTGGAAAACTGGCGGGAATTTTAAAAGGGCAGGGACGGAAAGTCCTTTTGGCGGCAGCGGATACGTTCCGTGCGGCGGCAGCCGACCAACTGACGGTGTGGGCGGAGCGTGCCGGCGTACGTATCGTAAAACACGCCGAAGGCGCAGATCCCGGTGCGGTGGTCTATGATGCGATTGCCAGCGCAAAGAGTAAAAAGACGGACGTGCTTTTGATCGACACGGCAGGCAGACTGCATAACAAAAAGAATCTGATGGACGAGCTGAAAAAAATCAGCCGCATAATCGAACGCGAATATCCCGATTGTCTGTATCTGAACTATATCGTGCTTGACGCAACGACGGGGCAAAACGCGCTCAGTCAAGTGGACATATTCGACGAAGCTATCGATATCGACGGTATTATTTTGACTAAGCTCGACGGCACGGCAAAGGGTGGCGTGGTGCTTGCCATTGCCGATCGTTTGGAAGTGCCCGTCGTATACGTGGGCGTGGGAGAGAGCATCGACGATTTGGAAGATTTTGATGCGCGCGCGTTTATCGATGCCATTATCGAATAAAACCGACTTTTGAAAAGTTTGGCGCGAATTGCTTGACATTTCGTTTCTGCGTGCTGTATAATAACGACTGTAAAGTAAAACTACTTTACGGTCGTTTATTTTAGGCGGAGCGAGTGCGTGAAAGATTTGTCGATTTTGGCGCTTTCCGATTTGTACGGTAGGGCGTTGACCGAAAAGCAACGGGAAATTCTTGCCGATTATTACGAGCGCGATTTTTCGCTTTCGGAAATTGCCGAGAATTACGGTATCAGCCGCCAAGGCGTGTATGCGGCGCTTAGCACGGCAGAGGCGAGCGTAAAAGACTACGAAGCAAAATTCGGATTCTACGCGTTTTTGCATGCATTGAATGAAAAGCTTACGGCTTTAAAGGTCACCGGAAGCGATGTTGCGAGCGGCGTGGAAGATATCTTGGAGTGGATAAGGAGCAACTATGGGACTGTTTAGCAGCCTTAGCGAAAAACTGAGCCGCGTGTTCGGAAAGCTTAAAAACCGCGGAAAGTTAACGGAAGCGGATATTAAGCAAGCGATGCGAGAAATACGCGTTGCGCTTTTGGAAGCGGATGTTAATTTTGCCGTAGTTAAAGATTTTATTGCGCGGGTAAGCGAGCAGGCAAAAGGGGAAAAGATTTTAAACAGTCTGACCCCCGGTCAGCAGGTCGTTAAAATCGTAAACGACGAACTGACGGCGCTCATGGGGTCTACGAACGCCAAACTTGCCGTGTCGAGCAAGCCGCCGACCATTATCATGATGGTGGGCTTGCAGGGCGCGGGCAAAACGACAATGTGCGGTAAGCTTTCGCAGTACCTTAAAAAGCAAGGCAAAAAACCGCTTTTGTGCGCATGCGACGTGTACCGTCCCGCGGCCATCAATCAGTTGAAAGTCGTGGGGAAAAGCGTCAATACCGAAGTCTTCGAGAAGGGCACGCAAAACCCG
>JAIEBL010000319.1 GCA_029069015.1 Clostridiales bacterium | reverse complement strand
GCATAAATCACTATATTCACGCCATGTGCAGAAAGCTCATCTTCTGTAATCGTATTAAACGATGACGGAACAACAACAATGGGTGTATCTTTATTTTCAGCGCGGAATTTATCGCAAAACTCTAAAATTTCCGCGGGGTCCTTTTTGCGGCTATGGATCATGATACCGTCGGCGCCTGCCTTTACATAAGCATGCGCTCTCGTTAAAGCGTCGTCCATTCCGCGTTCCAAAATAAGACTCTCAACTCGTGCAATAATCATCAAATCATCGGTTAATTGCACCTTTTTCCCCGCGGAAATTTTTTCACAAAAGTTTTCGATTGTATCCTGTGTTTGCTGCACTTCCGTGCCGAACAGAGAATTCTTTTTTAATCCTGTTTTGTCCTCGATTATTACGGCGGAAACCCCCATTCGCTCAAGCGACCGTACCGTATAAACAAAGTGCTCGGTAAGTCCGCCGGTATCCCCGTCAAAGATGATCGGCTTCGTTGTTACTTCCATAACGTCGTCGATAGTCCTGAACCTTGACGTCATATCCACAAGCTCAATATCCGGCTTCCCCTTTGCCGTAGAATCACACAATGAACTGATCCACATGGCGTCAAATTGGTTAAATGCGCCATCATTCTCGACGATCGTTTTTTCCGCGATTAAACCCGTCAATCCGCTGTGAACTTCTATTGTCTTAACAATAGGACAAATTTTCAAAAGTTGTTTTAACCTTTTTCTACGATACTCAGGCATTGAAAGTTTTTCTTTACATTGTGCATCCACACGCTTCACATTTTCATTATAAGTATATGGTACGTCTATGACTTCACCGCCGTATGCCGAAAGCAGCTTCACAACATTATCTCTTATGGCTTTCATCGGACCTGTTTTCCAATTATCCCCGTGAATGACATAATCGGGATGTAGGATATCCACGATTTTATCGTACATAACCTCATCTTGAATAAGAACTTCTTTTACGCCCTCGATACCCTTTACAAGATCAATTCGCTCTTCAAAACTGATAGTCGAAAAACGGCTGAACTTGACCATAGCCGCATCGGTCATTACGCCGACGTAAACGTCGCCGTACTTTTTCGCTTCGTTAATGATATTTAAATGCCCTTCGTGAATTACGTCGGTACAAAAACACGTATATATTTTTTTCATAAGTCTCTCCTGTTACTTATTGTACTTAACGGGAATCTGAACATCCGTACTTAATAAAGCTTCCTTAAATACTACAAAGAAATCTTTTATATCTTGCACGTCGATAGCCCCCAATGCACATAATCTAAAAGTATTCGTTGTGGAAATTTTTCCCGGATAAATGGTAAAGCCGCGGTCATAACAATAGTCATGAACTTTTTCGAAGCTCCAATTTTTATCATCCGGATATATTACGGATACAACCAATCCTGCCTGCCATTCATGCTTAATGAGATCCTTAAACCCAAGCTCGGCAAGACCGGAATGTATTGCTTCGAAAACACGCGTATGCCTCTCCCACTTTGCCTTTTCACCTTCCGCAAAATATTCATTCAACGCTTGGCGTGTAGCATAGATGGTCTGCACAGGCGGTGTAAAATGCATTTCGCCTGTTTTTTCAAAATATTCATACTGTAAATATAAATTACAATAATACGAGCGCTTGGGGTAGTTTTTGCTGGCTTCAATGATGGACCGCTTACCAACAATAAACGACAAACCCGTCATCGCCATAATGCCCTTTTGGGCAGACGCCATACAAAAATCAATATTATCCTCGTAAACGTTGATAGGCCGCATAGCATACGACGACGTAGTATCCACAACAAATATTGCCGCATACTTATGCGCCAAAGCCCCTATTTCTTTAATCGGATTCAAAATACCCGTTCCCGTTTCGTTATGGGTAGTATAAAC
>JAIEBL010000318.1 GCA_029069015.1 Clostridiales bacterium | reverse complement strand
GTGCGCCGTCGTCGAAGCTCATAAGCTCGGCGTTGCCGTGGTCGGCAACCACGATCGCCGTGCCACCGCTCGCGATAACTTTATCCACGACCTTACCTACGCCGTCGTCCACCGCTTTGACGGCTTTGACCGCCGCATTGAATACGCCCGTATGCCCTACCATGTCGCAGTTGGCAAAGTTCATGATGAGTACGTCTACGTTCCCCACCGCCTCAAGCGCTTTCTCTGCGACTTCGGGTTCGCTCATTTCGGGTTGCAGATCGTAGGTCGCGACTTTAGGCGAAGGCACGAGCACGCGTTGTTCGCCCTTATTGGGCGCTTCCACGCCGCCGTTGAAGAAGAACGTGACGTGCGCGTACTTCTCAGTCTCGGCAATGCGCGCTTGCGTGAGGTTAAGTTTTGCCAAGTATTCGCCCAACGTATTGACGAGCTTTTTGGGCGCGAACGCGGTATCGAGGCCCGTAAAGGTCGCGTCGTACTGCGTCATGCCCACATAGTAGATTTTCTTATAGCCGCCCTCGCGTTCGAACTGGTCGAAGTCGGGGTAGATCGCGGCGCGCGTGATTTCGCGTGCGCGGTCACTGCGGAAGTTATAGAAGATAAGGCTGTCGTTTTCCTGCACGCCCTTATAGCCCGAAACGACGATCGGTTCGATGAACTCGTCGAACTTACCCGCCGCGTAGCTTGCCGCGATGCCGGCGTCCGCCGTCGTGTAGCTGTTGCCCACGCCCGCAAAGACGCAGTCGTAGCCGCGCTTTACGCGGTCCCAACGGTTGTCGCGGTCCATGTAGTAATATCTGCCGACCACCGTCGCCACGCTACCCACGCCTAAGGTTTTCGCCTGTTCGCTGACCTTACGCACGTACTCGCGCGCACTGTCGGGCGGCACGTCGCGGCCGTCGGTCACACAATGCACGTATACGGTTTTTACGCCTTCGCGCTTGCAAAGTTCAAGCAGCGCAAACAGATGCCGGATGTGGCTATGCACGCCGCCGTCGCTCGTAAGTCCGATGAGATGCATCGCCGTGCCGTGTTTTTTTACGTTGGCGATCGCGCTCAGAAACGCTTCGTTCTTGTAGAATTCGCCCGTTTCGATAGCGTGGTCGATGAGCGATATATCCTGATATACCACTCTGCCCGCACCGAGGTTGAGGTGCCCCACTTCGCTGTTACCCATCTGACCTTCGGGCAGGCCCACCGCTTTTCCGCTCGCTTCGATTCTAGTGTTCGGATACTTTTTCATGAGTCTGTCAAGGTTGGGCGTGCCCGCCGCCTTGATGGCGTTGCCGCGTTCCTCGCTGCGGAGTCCGAATCCGTCCATGATGATGATTGCGTCGGTTTTCATTTCTTCCCTCTCTCCTTGTCTTATACCGCTGTATTATTTTTCCTTAAGCGTTGTAGTGCACGACCTTGTTAAAGTCCGCCGCCTTCAAGCTTGCGCCGCCGATGAGACCGCCGTCGATATCGGGCTGCGCCATGAGCGATTTGCAGTTGCCGGGGTTCATGCTACCGCCGTACTGAATGCGTACGCCCTGCGCCGTCTCTTCGCCGTAGAGCGAAGCCAAAACCGAACGGATATAGGCGATCGTTTCGTTCGCCTGCTCGTCGGTCGCCGTCTTGCCCGTGCCGATCGCCCAAACGGGTTCGTAGGCGATCACGACCTGCGCCATTTCCGTCGCGGTCACGTTTGCAAACGCACCCTCGGTCTGGCGTTTTACCACTTCTTCGGTCTTGCCGCCCTCGCGCTCTTCGAGCGTTTCACCCACGCAAACGATGGGTTTAAGTCCGTATTTGAGTGCCTGAATCGTGCGCTTATTGACCGTCTCGTCCGTTTCGCCGAACATCTGACGGCGTTCGCTGTGCCCGATGATGGCGTACGTTGCGCCCACCTCTTTGAGCATTGCCGCGGAGATCTCGCCCGTGAACGCGCCCTTATCCGCCCATGCCACGTTCTCCGCGCCTACGGCGATATTCGACTTTTTCGTGAGCTTGGCAACCGCGGCGATCGCCGTATACGGTACGCAAAGCACGACGTCGCACTCGGCGTCTTTTACGAGCGGCTTTAACTCTTTTACGAGCTTCTCCGCTTCCGCGATCGTGTTGTTCATCTTCCAGTTGCCTGCAATAATAGGTTTTCTCATTTTCCTTTCTCCTTTCTTTTTCTTTTTTATTTTGCGGAACTTCGTCCGTTTAACTTACTTTTTTAATTTGCATACTTTGTCGGCTTATGCCACCGATAGCACAATTTACTTCCTACGCTTGTTCTATTTCTTCGCCGCGTCTTGCCGAAGCTTTTCGAAGACGACTACGCCCGCGGCTACGGATGCGTTGAGCGAGTTGACGTTCCCGCGCATGGGTATGGACACCACGCCGTCGCATTTGGTACGCGTCAGGCGTTTCACGCCGCTACCCTCGCCGCCGATGACGAACGCAATCGCGCCCGTAAGATCGGTTTTATACGCGCTTTCGCCGTCCATGTCGGCCGCGTACGTCCACACGCCCTTTTCTTTCAACTCGTCGATGGCGTCGTTGATGTTCGTCACTTTCGCAACGAGCACGTGCGCCGCCGCACCCGCCGATACCTTGATGACCGTTTCGTTGACCGACACCGCACGGTGACGCGGGATCACGACGCCGTGCACGCCCGCGCATTCCGCCACCCGCAGAATGCTGCCGAGGTTGTGCGGGTCTTCCACGCCGTCAAGCAAAAGAATAAACGGCAGTTCGTTTTTCTCCTGCGCCTTTTGTAAAATATCGTCCAGCTCGCAGTACGTGAAATCGGTGATTTCCGCCAAAAAGCCCTGGTGGTGTTTCGTTACGCTTTCGCGGTCGAGCGCTTCCTTTTCGCGGAAGAATATTTTGATGCCGCGGCGTTTGGCGTCGTCGATGATCTTGTTTGCCGCAGAGTCCTTCAAACCCTTTTGCACGAGCAAGCGGTCGATGGTCTTG
>JAIEBL010000317.1 GCA_029069015.1 Clostridiales bacterium | reverse complement strand
TACGCATTTGCGCATCCGCGACAGTCGACGGATAGATGAACACCACGCCGTCGCCGCCCACGCCGAAGTGACGATCCGAAAGGTTGACTGCCACCGATTCCATATTGGTGATTTGGCGCGTCAAACAATCGATGTAAATATAGTCGTTGCCGCAACCATGCATTTTGATAAAGTTGAGTTTCTGCCGCTCTGAACGCATATTGTTGATATTCACAAGCTCGGTGTTGAGCGGCGAATAACGCGACTTCAACGAGAACGCAAGCGCGCGCGCCGTGTCGATACTCGTAAGGCAAGGTATCGAAAGCGCCACCGCCCGCCGCCTGAGCCGCACGTCGTCTTGCGTGGGTATGCGTCCTTTGGTGGACGTAGACACGAACAAGTCGATTTTGCCGCTGGAGAGAAGCGTCATCGTATTGTTCTCGGGGCACTCGTTGATTTTCTGCACCACTTCGCAAGGAATGCCGCTCTTTTCGATCACGCACGCCGTGCCGCCCGTGGCGTAGATTTTATAGCCGAGTTCACTGTACGCTTTTGCGATGAAGGAGATTTCCGGCTTGTCGGTATCGCGCACCGAAATGAGGATACCGCCCTGCTTCTTCATTTTGTAGCCCGCGGCGAGCAATCCTTTATACAGCGCTTCGTCCAGCGTTTTGCCGATACCCAGCACTTCGCCCGTGGACTTCATTTCGGGGCCAAGATGCGTATCGAGGTCGGCGAGCTTTTCAAAGCTGAAAATGGGCACTTTGACCGCCACGTACGGACAGGACGGATAGAGCCCCGTTCCGTAGCCCATGTTTTTAAGCTTTTTACCGAGCATGCACATCGTCGCAAGCTGGATCATGGGCACACCCGTTACCTTGGAAATATACGGAATGGTACGGGACGAACGCGGGTTCACCTCGATGACGTAGATCTTGTTGTCCGCGATAATGTATTGAATATTGACGAGACCGCGCGTTTGCAGTGAGCGCGCAAGCTTCGCCGTGTAGTCGACGATTTTCTCGCGCATAAGGTCGGTCACGTTGGGCGACGGGTACACGGCGATACTGTCGCCGCTGTGAATACCCGCCCGTTCGATGTGTTCCATGATGCCGGGAATGAGAATGTCTTCCCCGTCGCAAATGGCGTCCACCTCGATTTCCGTGCCCATAATGTATTTGTCGATCAGAATGTTGTTGTCTTTGTTCTCGGCTAAAATGACGCCCATATACTCGCGGATATCCGACTCTGAGAACGCAATGATCATGTTCTGCCCGCCGAGCACGTAGGACGGACGCATAAGTACGGGATAGCCGAGTTTCGTGCCCGCCGCGAGCGCTTCGTCGAGCGTTTTGACGGTAAGACCTTGCGGCCGCGCAATACCTAGGTCTTCGAGCAAAGCATCGAACCGTTCGCGGTCTTCGGCGCAGTCGATACTGTCGGCAGGCGTGCCCAAAATGCGGACGCCCGTATCCGCAAGGTGTTTCGTAAGTTTAATGGCGGTCTGTCCGCCGAACGCGACCACCACGCCGTACGGCTTTTCCGTCGCAATGATGTTGTCCACGTCTTCGGCGGTAAGCGGTTCGAAATACAACCGATCCGCCGTATCGAAGTCGGTGGAAACCGTTTCGGGGTTGTTGTTGACGATGGCGACTTCGTAGCCCGCTTCTTTGAGCGCCCACACGCAATGGACGGACGCGTAGTCGAACTCGATGCCCTGCCCTATGCGAATGGGTCCCGAGCCGAACACGATGACGCGACGTTTGCCCGTCTTGTGCTCGTCCATGAAATATGCCGCTTCGTTCTCGGTATCGTAGGTCGAGTAGAAGTACGGCGTTTCGGCTTTGAACTCCGCGCCGCAGGTGTCCACCATTTTGAACACGGCGTGAACGTGCTTGGGAAGTTCGTGCCCGCTGATCGCGGCAAGCGCTTTATCGGGATAGCCGAGTTTTTTACCGCGAAGGTACGTATCTTTATCGAGCGGTTTATTTTCGATCTCGCGCTCGAACGAAACGAGTACGTTGATCTTGCGCAAGAACCACGGGTCGATTTTGGTCTTATCGGCGATCTGCTCCACCGTAAAGCCGCGACGGAGCGCTTCGTAGAGCAAGAAGACGCGGTAATCGGTGGCTGGCATTAACCGCTCGAACACCTCTTCGTCCGTCCAATCGTCGAAGCGGTCGGTTTTCAGCGTCAGATGATTTTCCGCGCCGCGCACCGCTTTCATGAGCGCCGCTTCAAAGTAGGGTGCAATCGACATGACCTCACCCGTCGCTTTCATCTGCGTGCCCAAAGAGCGCTTGGCGTATACGAATTTATCGAACGGCCACTTGGGCAGCTTGACCACCACGTAGTCTACGGTTGGTTCGAAACATGCGCAAGTCTTCTTCGTCACGGCGTTGGGAATTTCGTCCAACGTGTAGCCGAGCGCAAGAAGCGTACTTACCTTGGCGATCGGATAGCCCGTTGCCTTGCTCGCGAGCGCAGAGGAGCGGCTCACGCGCGGATTGACTTCAATGACTGCGTATTCGAAGCTGTCGGGCTTTAACGCGAATTGGCAGTTGCACCCGCCCACGACGTCGAGCGCGGAAATGATATTGAGCGCCGCCGAACGCAGCATCTGGAATTCTTTATCGGAGAGCGTCACGGTAGGCGCAACGACGACGCTGTCGCCCGTGTGAATGCCTACGGGGTCGAGGTTTTCCATGCTGCAAATGGCGATTACGTTGCCCGCGCAGTCACGCATGACCTCGAACTCGATTTCTTTCCAACCGTATATGCTTTTTTCTACGAGAACCTGATGAATGGGACTAAGCTCCAAGCCGCCTTTCGTGACTTCTCGCAGTTCCGCCTCGTTTTCGGCGATGCCGCCGCCCGCGCCGCCCAAAGTAAAGGCGGGACGGATTATAATCGGATAGCCCGCCTCCGCAGCAAACGCGACTGCCGACTCTACGTCGTTTACTACGATAGAGGGCACGACAGGCTGCCCGATGGAAAGCATTGTGTCTTTAAACATCTGCCGATCTTCGGCGCGATCGATGGTTTCTACCTTCATGCCGAGAAGGCGCACGCCGCGGCTTTCCAAAAAGCCGGATTTAGCGAGTTGCATGGAAAGCGTAAGACCCGTTTGCCCGCCGAGCGACGGCAATATGCTGTCGGGCTTTTCAAGGTCAATAATCCGTTCGAGTGTCGTGGTGTCGAGCGGCTCGACGTAAATGGCGTCCGCCATGGCTTTATCGGTCATGATCGTGGCGGGGTTGCTGTTGACAAGCACCACCTCGATTTTTTCGGACCTGAGCGTGCGGCACGCTTGCGTGCCTGCGTAGTCGAACTCCGCCGCCTGCCCTATCGTGATAGGACCCGACCCGATAACCAAAACTTTTTTAATGTCCTTGTTCTTCGGCATTCTCTTATCTCCGCGTTTCTTTCTCGTATTGTTGCGTTTTGCTTAGCTTACTTTTTACGGTTTAGTTGTTATCGATCAGTTCCATAAAGCGATCGAACAAAAAGGACGTGTCGAGCGGTCCGCCGCACGCTTCGGGATGGAATTGCACCGAAAACGCGGGCATGTCGGTGTAGTCGACGCCTTCCGCCGTACGGTCGTTGGCATTGATAAACCGCAAGGTTGCAGAAGCCGGCAACGACTCGCTAACGACCGCATAGCCGTGATTCTGGCTCGTGATATACGTTCTGCCCGTCTGCAAGTCTTTTACGGGTTGGTTCGCGCCGCGATGTCCGAATTTGAGCTTTTTGGTAAGTGCGCCGTGGCTGAGTGCCAAAAGCTGGTGACCCAAGCAAATGCCGAACGTCGGAATTTTGTGCGCGTTGAGCTTTTTCAGCTCCTCTATAACGCCCACGTTTTCGGCAGGATCGCCGCCGCCGTTCGTCAGCATAATACCTTGGGGCGCAAGCGCTACGATCTCCTCTGCCGAAACGCTTGCGGGCACGCGCAAGACCTTGCACCCGCGCGAAAGGAGCGCTCGCTCGATATTCCCCTTTGCGCCGAAATCCCATAAGACGACGCGCCGCCCCTCGCCGTGCTCGGTCACTTCCTTGCAGGTGGTGGAAAGCACTGCATCTTTTACCTTGTAGGCGCGGATTTCTTTAAGCCGCTGCGGCGTCACTTCCTTTTTATCGGTAATAAGACCGTTCATAACGCCCTTGGAGCGGATCTTCTTGACGAGCGCACGCGTGTCGATATCGCAAAGCCCGACGATATTGTTTTTTACCAGAAACTCGTCCAACTCGCATTCTTTACGAAAGTTACTTCCCTCTTCGCATTCTTCGCGCACGATGTAGCCTTTGAGCGCGGGCTTTTCACTCTCCGCATCCGCCGCGATTGCGCCGTAATTTCCGATCAGCGGAAAAGTGTGGGTCACGATTTGCCCGTAGTAGCTCGGGTCGGTCAGCGTTTCCATATAGCCCACCATAGAGGTCGTAAACACGACCTCGCCGAGCGCTTCGCCGTCTGCGCCCATCGCTCTGCCCTCGAACACCGTTCCGTCCGAAAGAATCAAATACCTTTTCATCTGCCACTCCTTCGCTTTTTCGCCGCCGTTTGTTGCTAGTCGTCGAACTTGTCTTTACCGCTGCCCTTCACGGGAATCGGGTACTGCCCCGAAAAGCAACCCGTGCAATAATCTATACCGTCGTGCTTGATCGCAAGCAAGTTTTCCAGGCTCAGATATTCCAAACTGTCTGCGCCGATAGACTTACGGATTTCTTCCACGTCCATTTTGTTGGCAATCAGATTTTCCTCGCTGTCGATATCCGTCCCGAAATAGCAGGGATGCTTAAACGGCGGGCTGGATATACGCAAGTGGATCTCTTTTGCGCCAGCCTTTCGAAGCGATTTTATGATACGCGCGCTCGTTGTACCGCGTACGATCGAATCGTCTACGAGCACTATGCTCTTACCTGCAACCTCTTCTTTGAGCGGATTGAGCTTGACGTTTACGGTGCGCTCGCGATCGGCTTGGTTGGGCAAAATAAAGCTTCTGCCCGTATAGCGGTTTTTTACGAACGCCGACGCATAGCGAATGCCCGACGCCAAACTGTATCCGAGGGCGGCGTCGAGCCCGCTGTCGGGTACGCCGCAAACGATGTCCGCTTTCGTGGGCTTTTGGCGGTAGAGCGCCTTGCCCATTTCGAGGCGCGCACGATATACGCTCATTCCGTCGATGACCGAATCGGGGCGCGCAATATAAATCAGCTCGAACACGCAAAGCCCCATTTTATGCGACCACTCGTCGGAAAGCACCGTGCGGTTGCCCTGCAAATCCACCGAGATGACTTCCCCGGGCTTTATGTCCCGCTCGAACGTTGCGCCCAGGCAATCGAGCGCACAGCTCTCGCTCGCAAAAACCGTAGCGTCGCCCAAGCGTCCCATGCAAAGCGGACGGAAGCCGCAACGGTCGCGCGCGGCAATGAGCTTGTCCTTCGT